>DNBZ01000132.1 GCA_003484585.1 Bacteroidota bacterium
GTTCTATACGCTTTGGTATGATGATGAGAAGTAGGTATTTGAATTATTAAATACTAGAAACAGCAGGATTTAGTCTAAAATCTGCTGCTCCTACTACATCTTCTCCTTCAAAAACTGCCCTGTAATAGACGTTTTACATTTCGCTAAATCTTCTGGAGTACCTGCGAACATAAGCTCGCCTCCTCTGTCACCTCCTTCTGGCCCTAGGTCTATCACCCAATCAGAACATTTTACCACGTCTAGATTATGCTCTATCACCACTACACTGTGTCCTTTATCTATCAATGCATTAAACGACTTGAGTAGTTTCTTGATATCATGGAAGTGAAGTCCTGTAGTAGGCTCATCAAAAATGAAAAGTACTCTGTCCTTATTCTGAGATTTCGCTAAAAAAGTAGCTAGCTTGATACGCTGAGCTTCACCACCACTTAGGCTATTACTACTCTGTCCTAATTTTACGTAACCTAAACCTACTTCTTGCAGGGGAAGCAGCTTATTGACTATAGTCTTTTGTCCTCTAAAAAAATCAACAGCTTCTTCTACCGTAAGATTAAGCACATCGTAAATGCTTTTTTGCTTAAACTCTACTTCTAGTACCTCTTCCTTAAATTTCTTGCCATTACACTCTTCACACGTAAGGTGCAGGTCTGCCATAAACTGCATCTCTACTACTTCCTCTCCCTCTCCTTGGCAGTTATCACACCTTCCTCCATCTACATTAAATGAGAAATGCTTCGTCTTAAATCCTCGCTGCTTGGCTATAGGCATAGTGCTAAATAACTCTCTTATAGCATCATACGCTTTCACATACGTCACGGGATTACTTCGGCTTGATTTACCTATGGGATTCTGGTCTACTAGCTCTACTGCAGAGAATGAGCTGAAATCTCCTATTATTTCCTTCACGTCACCTATACGCTGAGTACTGTATTGCTGTGTCTCACGAAGTACAGCAGGATAGAGTATTCCTTTTACTAGAGATGTCTTTCCACTGCCGCTTACACCTGTTACCACGGTAAGTGTATTAAGTGGTATGTCTACGTCTATTCCTTTTAGATTATGTTGTCTTGCTCCTATCAGACTTACCTTATTGTTCCACTTTCGTCTTACAGTTGGGATTTCTATTCGCTCCACGTCATCTAGATATTTGGCTGTCAGTGTATCTTTACCTTTTAGGTCATTATAGTGACCTGCGAATACTATTTCTCCTCCCAGATGACCAGCCTCTGGGCCCATATCTATAAGAAAGTCTGCAGTACGCATCATATCCTCATCGTGCTCTACTACCACTACGGTATTCCCCTTTTCTTTGAGATTTTGCAGTACAGAGATAAGTCTCTCCGTATCCTTACTGTGTAGCCCAATACTTGGCTCATCCAAGATGTAGCTACTTCCTACAAGGCTACTACCCAGTGACGTAGCCAGGTTTATTCGCTGGCTCTCACCCCCGCTAAGTGAGTTGCTTAGTCTATTAAGACCAAGGTAACTTAGCCCTACTCGCATTAGGTAATCTAGTCTATTATTGATTTCCATAAGAATAGGCTTCGCTATTTCAGCGGATTGCTTTTCTAATTCTAACTTCTTAAAGAACTCCGCAGACTGCTCTATATTAAGTAATAAGATATCACTAAGTGAAGAGAGCTTCTCGTCATTGATAAAGGAAGGGTTTGTACTTAGATTGGTAATCTTCACATAGCTACCGTCTTTACGTATTCTCGTACCAAGGCAACTAGGACACGTAGTCTTTCCACGATACTTACTCAGCATTACTCGGTATTGAATTTTATAGGAATTAGACTGCAGGTATTTAAAAAAATCATTCAATCCATTCACTTGCTTATTTCCTTGCCAGAGTAAATCTAATTCTTTCTCTGTCAACTCTGAGATAGCCCTGTGAATAGGGAAATTAGTTTTAGCTGAAGATGCTATGAAATCATTTTTCCATTGGCTCAGCGTCTCTCCTTTCCAACAGGCTATACCATTTTCGTAAACCGATAGCGAGCGATTAGGAATCACCAATTCTGGATCTATACCTATTATACTTCCAAATCCTTCGCATTCGCTGCAAGCTCCATACGGATTATTAAAACTAAGTAGATTTACAGAAGGCTCCTCAAAGGTCATCCCGTCCAGCTCAAACTTATTATTAAATATATGATGTTCGGTATCGCTGATAATAGTACACTGACCTTCTCCTTCCCAAAACGCTGTCTCTATGGAGTCTGACAATCTACTTTTGTAATCATCATCTGCTTTGGTGGCTTTCAGTCTATCTACTAGTATATAGTAGTCTTTTATTTTTTTATTGCCTAGGGCATCTTCTACCTTAAGTACTTCCCCATCTACCCATATTCTGCTGTAGCCTTTTTGCATAGCAGTCTCTAGGTAGTCATTGGTTTGTTCATTTATAGGTCGGTAGCATATATATACAGGAGTACCCACTTTTAGATCTAGTACATGATTTATCACATCACTGGTGCTGTGCTTTCTTACTTCCTTGCCACTTATCGGAGACATGGTCTTGCCCACTCTCGCCCAAAGCAGTTTTAGGTAGTCATAAAGCTCTGTACTCGTAGCTACCGTACTTCTCGGATTTCGTGTATTTACTTTTTGCTCTATAGCTATACATGGAGTCAGGCCTTTTATATTATCTACCATCGGTTTCTCTAGTCTGCCTAGGAACTGACGAGCATAGCTGCTCAGGCTTTCTACGTAGCGTCTCTGACCTTCTGCATAGAGCGTATTAAATACTAATGAGGACTTACCAGATCCAGATAATCCTGTGACCACGGTAAGTTGATTTCTGGGTATTTTCACGTTTACATTCTTAAGGTTATGTAAATGAGCGTTTTGTATGTCGATGTACTTCTGTTTTGTCATGTAAATGTCCTGTGGTGAGCCAAAGGGGCACAAATTTCACCTAAATAGTCTATAAAGGAAACAATAACTTGGGACTTTAGATTTTTTTATCTATTTTAGTACTAACATTAAAAAAGAAGCAAGCTTATAAGATATACCTATACTAGTTAAGAACACACAGTTTTTATTTCAATCAACTAAGTAAAATAGGTATTATGCAGTCTTCAAAAATCACAGATCAAAATCTAGTAACTCAGTATATACAAGGCAACGAAGCGTGTCTTGAGATGCTCATTAATCGTCACAAGGACAGAATTTTCACTACTATCATCCTTATCGTAAAGGATAGTTATATAGCAGAAGATCTTTTCCAAGAGACATTTATTAAAATTATCAAAAACCTTAAGAAAGGGAAGTATAACGAGGAAGGAAAATTCCTGCCTTGGGCTATACGTATAGCTCGTAATATGGCAATAGACTATTTCCGTAAGATGAAACGTATGCCAACCGTAACAGGAAGTGATGGGGAGGATGTATTTCGTAAGATAAAACTAGCAGTAGATAATCGTGAGGAGCAGATGATCAGACATGAGAAAGAGAGTATGGTTCGTTCAGTAATCAATAAGCTACCTGAAGAGCAACGCCAGGTGCTTATACTAAGACACTACGGAGATCTCAGCTTTAAAGAAATAGCCGCTATGACTGGAGTAAGTATAAATACTGCTCTAGGCCGAATGAGATACGCCCTAAATAATATGCGTAAAATGATGGAACACACTTCCTTAAACACCGCATAGCAACAATAGAAATAATACCAGAGAGACTCCTTTCGCTGTCGCGACTGGAGTTTTTTTTGTTTGTGTCCCTCTTCGATATATTCTGCTATCGCAGAATACTCAGAGTGACAATCGTCTTCGATTCACAGAAATGAGTTAGACAATTTCAACAACTAAGAAAAGTAAGTCTTTTGCCTCTGGCAAAAACATTTGAGTTTGAACTTGATTTTTGAGTTTGAGTTTGTAAGGCTGAGTGGTTCTTCGACGACAGGAGAAGAATTATACCCTAAACAGCAGCTTGTTTTTAGCAGGTTGTCAGACTGAGTGTCCGCTGTTAAGCGGATATACCGAATCACGACCCAATCTATCCACCTCCTTCAGCATAGTCGGTATCCGATACTTACCGTGCATATTTAGAATAGATTCCGCAGCTTCGTCTAGATCACATCCTACGGCAGACACATACAGCGGGTTTTCACTATCTCCTCTCCTAACCTCCCTTACGTATTCTTCATTCCCATGAAAACTACTTTTAGCTACGCCGATGATAGGATACTTCTGGTCAAATGCTTCGTATACATATTCTCCTAGGCCTTTTTTTCCTTCCCCTAGCTGAACATGGCTATCCAGTATAATGCAATCTATCTTATACTTCCTCACCTGATCTATTACAGCCATGACGCACGGTAGCTCTCGCTTGTAGAATTCTCCAGGCACATAGTCCGCCACCCCATCTACGGTGGCTTCTATCACCTGAGTAGGCACGTCATCTTCCCACAGGAATAACACGCCCACACACTTAGCGTAAGTTTTATAATAGTATATGTCTATGGCGAGGTTCAAGGGTTAAAACAAGTTAGGAATATCTCTTTTGCCGTGCAAAACTCTTACAATTTGAATGTCATCAATTCTTATCAAATAAAAGATGAGATAATTACCAAATATGTATTGTCGAATATTCTT
>DNBZ01000061.1:0-696 GCA_003484585.1 Bacteroidota bacterium
ACCAAATCTTTTTTGGCTGAAATCGTAGCTCAATTGCTGTGCTCGCTCATTGGCCAAGGCAGCGGCATATCTTGATTTGGCTGCTTTTAGATTAGTAGCTGCGGTGGTTACATCGTTTCTCAGTTGATTCTTGGTGTTTTCTAAACCTAGTTCGCTGATTTGAGTATTGAGTCGAGCATTTTCTAAAGCTGTTTTGTTTCTGTAGCCATTAAATATGGGCACAGATAGAGATACTCCTACTTGCTGTCCAAGATTATCAGAAAGTTGATTTGTGAATGCTTTATCATTTATCAGAGTGACTGGTCGTGCAGATAAAACAGGTTCTAATGAGGTTTGGGTAAAGCCAATCGGGAAGGTTTCTATAGCTTCAGTTTGAGTTACTTCTTTTCCACTTTGCGAGTACACTGTATTTATATTGCCATAAGCAGATACGCTTGGCTGAAGGCTAGCCCCAGCTATTTTTTCTCCTAGTTCACTTTGGCGTATTTGTAGTTCGGCTTGTTGTATTTCGGGCAGATTGTTTATCGCCATTTCATAGATTTGAGCTACAGACTCACTTGGATATTCGGGAAGTGATGTAATGTCCATTTGCTCTATCTCCATAGCTTGATCTAGCGGTAGTTGCATTAAATTAATAAGCGTGTTGTACGCTATCTGAATAGCATTCTGTGCATTTACTTTGGCTACTTGGTCACT
>DNBZ01000061.1:845-2843 GCA_003484585.1 Bacteroidota bacterium
AGTTGCTGAGCGTCTGCTACTTTTAGGTTTTCTTCTGCTTGTATTATTTGTAGGTAGGTAGTAGCTACAGATAGTGCTATCTGATTACGGATTACGTCTGTGCTTTTATCATTAGCATCGCTTGCTACTTCGCTTTGTTTTATACGATTATTTATCTGACTCCCCCCGTATAGCAAGACGCCACTATTTAGAGAAAAACTATTACTCTGTATAGTAGTATTGTTAAATGTGTTGGTGAATGGATCAATAGTTCTACCTATATTATAATTGTGATTTCCACTCCCATTTAGAGTAGGAATTCGGCTCAGTTTAGCTTGGTTAAGATTGTTAGCAAGGATGTCACCTTGTAGTTCATTCTGTTGAATACTGGTGTTGTGCTCTAATGCGTAATCTACACATTTTTGTAGGTTCCACTTTTCGGTAGTTTGAGCAGATAGGCTGGTTGCTGTAAATAGAATTAAAGTAAAATAGGCTTTGTGCATAGCGATAAGACTTTTTATAAGTGTCAAATGTAGGAGAGGACGTGGGTATCTATTCCCCCACTCGATTAATATAAAGTAATCCTCGTTTTAATAAAAGAAGATTTAGGGTTACCTGAAATGAGTGGCACAAAAGAATGTCGCTTCTCTTACATTTGCGTTCTTGAATTTTTGGTACACCATAGGTAAAACATTTCTGCCGAAACTCACGTGGCGGAGAGAAGTCACAGAAAAGGTAGTCTATCTCACCTTTGATGATGGTCCACATCCTACTATTACGCCTTGGGTGATGGAAGAACTGGAAAAGGTAGGAGCCAAGGGGACATTTTTTGTAGTGGGAGAAAATGCTGAGCGATATCCAGATACGCTAGCAGAGGTAAGAGCTAAAGGACATGTGGTAGCTAATCATACTCACCATCATATAAAGGGCTGGAGAAATTCTAAACAAGTCTATTTAAAGGACATTGAGGATTGTGCTAAAGTATTAGGCTCTAAGCGTTTATTTAGGCCACCTTTTGGTCAGATTAATTTTAAAGCTATAGATGAACTAAAGCTATCTTATGAGCTAATAATGTGGGATGTTCTGACCAAAGACTATCTTAAAATATCAAATCTTAAGTATGCTATGCGACGCATTAAAAGAGCTACTACATCTGGCAGTATCATTGTGTTTCACGATAGTGAAAAAGCAGAAAAGAACTTGAAAGCACTATTGCCAAAGTATTTAGAATTCTTGAAAGAAGAGGGGTATAAGATGGAAACCTTATGATTTGGGTAGCCGCCGCCATACTTACTATTTTCTTTGGTGTTCAGGTGTTTTCTCTGGTGTCTATACTGCAGCATACGGATAAGAAATTAGAGAAGAGAAAGGACTTTCCTATGGTTTCTATTCTACTTGCGGCTCGTAACGAGGAGCAACTCATACTTAGAAACCTTACGGCTATAAATGCACTAAATTATCCTAAGGACAAGCTAGAAGTACTCATAGGAAATGATGAGAGTACGGATAATACAGCTCAATTGGTCACTGATTTCATAAAAGATAAGCCCTACTTTAAGCTTTTTCATATAGATAAAACGGTAGGAAAGGGTAGAGGTAAGGCTAATGTGCTCGGGCAGCTCGCTCACAAAGCTTCAGGAGAATTTTATTTTATCACAGATGTAGATGTCAAACTACCGCAGAATTGGATCTTGGCATTATTACAAGAATTTACTGAAGGTGTAGGGCTAGTAAGTGGCACTACTAAGTGTGAACGAGGTAGTCTGTTCGCTACTTTGCAAAGTATAGACTGGTTGCATTTTATGGGATACATTAAGGCATTTGCTAATGCAGGAGTAGGCTGCACAAGCGTAGGGAATAATATGGCCGTACGAGCGGAGGCTTATTGGCAGACAGGTGGTTATGAAGAGATAGATTTTAGTATTACCGAGGACTATAAACTTTTTAAGGAGGTGACCTCTCGTGGTTGGCAATGGAGAACCATAATGGGTGAGGATTCGCTCGGCCTAGCGTGGTATA
>DNBZ01000120.1 GCA_003484585.1 Bacteroidota bacterium
GCTAGCAGGATATCCCGCTGCAGGGCGAATACCTTGGTACTTTTCTAGTATTAAGTCTCGACTGCTTAACTCCTCATTTACAGCATATCCCCAAATATCCTTTCTCATTTTTTGGTGCATACGCTCTGCCATAGCCTCTGCTAGCCTATCGGCTAGTGCTTTTACCATTATAGAGTTATAGTCATCGTGATCTGCTTCAAAAGCGGCTATGAGAGGCTCTATACCTATGCCCGCAGTTACTGCAAAGGTTCCTATGTAATCTTGCTTACCCGTTGATTTGGGAGCTACATAGTCGGCTAGTGATATGTTGGGGATGTTGGTTCCCATTTTTCGTTGTTGTCTTAAGAAACTAAAACGTGTTCCATTCTCTAGCACCACGTCTCCATTCACCTCGTTAGCAGGGAATACGCCTAGCACTGCTTTGGCTTTTAGCTTCCCGTGCAAGATTATATCGTCTAGCATAGCATTTGCATCAGCAAATAGTTTTTTAGCTTCTTCACCTACATATTCATCTTCGAAAATGTTAGGGTACTTACCTCGAAGCTCCCAAGTTTGAAAGAATGGAGTCCAATCTATGTATTCTTTTAAGTCTTTTAAATCGATATCTTGATATACGTGAATTCCTTCTTGCAATGGAGTAGGAGGAGTATAGGCTTGCCAGTCCAATACCAGTTTATTTTCTAGAGCTTCGCTCCAAGGGAGTATTATCTTGTCTGCTTGTCTAGCTGCATGTTGTATTGCTAGCTCCTTGTACTCAGCCTTGGTATCAGACTCAAATTTAGCTCTTGAGTTTTCTCCTATTAATTTACCTGCCACAGGTACAGATCTTGACGCATCTAGCACGTGTACTATAGGGCCGCTGTAATGTGGAGCTACTTTTACGGCTGTGTGTACTCTACTAGTAGTAGCACCGCCTATCAGAAGTGGTATTTTCATGCCGCGACGTTCCATCTCTGCAGCTACATCTACCATCTCGTCTAAACTAGGGGTAATAAGACCACTGAGGCCTATTACATCTACATTTTGTTTTATGGCTTCGTCTAGGATCACATTGGCAGGCACCATTACTCCTAAATCTATTATTTCATAGTTGTTGCAGGCTAATACTACACTTACTATGTTTTTTCCAATATCGTGTACGTCTCCTTTTACCGTAGCTAGTAAGATTTTGCCTTGGGTATTTCCTTCGGACTTATCGGCTTCTAAATAAGGCTGCAGGTAGGCTACAGATTTTTTCATTACTCGAGCACTTTTCACTACTTGGGGTAAGAACATCTTACCAGAACCAAACAAGTCTCCTACTACACTCATTCCTGCCATTAGTGGTCCTTCTATTACGTGCAGTGGTTTGGTGTAGTTTTGGCGAGACTCCTCGGTATCCTCCACTATGAAGTCTGTTATTCCTTTTATAAGGGAATGTTTAAGTCTCTCTTCTACCGATTGATCTCTCCAGCTTAGGTCTACGACTAGTTGTTTACCATCACCTTTCACAGTTTCGGCAAAGTCTACCAGACGTTCTGTGGAATCACTTCGTCGATTGAATAAGACATCTTCTACTCGTACTAAAAGTTCCTTTGGAATCTCTGCATAGACTTCTATCATACCTGCATTTACTATTCCCATGTCTAGTCCTGCTTGTATGGCGTGGTATAAGAAAGCAGAGTGCATAGCTTCTCGTACTATATTATTCCCTCTAAAACTAAAGGAGATATTACTTACGCCACCACTTACTTTAGCATAGGGTAAGTTTTCTTTTATCCATCGCGTAGCATTTATGAAATCTACGGCATAGTTATTATGTTCTTCTATACCTGTAGCTACGGTAAGTATATTGGGATCAAAGATGATATCAGATGCTGGGAAGTTTACTTTGTTTACGAGAATATCGTAACATCTCTGGCAAATAGCAATTCGTTTTTCATAGCTATCTGCTTGACCTTTTTCATCAAAAGCCATGACTACTGTAGCAGCACCATAGCGTTTTATCTTTTTAGCACGAGCTATAAAAGCTTCTTCTCCATCCTTTAGACTTATAGAGTTTACTATCCCTTTGCCTTGTATTGCTTTTAGTCCTGCTTCTATGATTTCCCACTTGCTAGAGTCTATCATTACAGGTACTCGGCTTATGTCTGGCTCTGCGGCTATGAGATTTAGGAATTTTACCATGGCTGCCTTGCCATCGAGCATTCCTTCATCCATATTTACGTCTATTATCTGTGCACCATTTTCTACTTGCGAGCGAGCTACAGAAAGTGCTTCGTCATATTTATTATTCAGTATGAGTTTTGCAAAGGCTTTAGAACCGGTTATGTTAGTTCTCTCGCCTATATTGATGAAGTTAATATTGGGAGTTTGAACCATTGGTTCTAAACCGCTAAGTCGTAAATAGTTTTCTATTGTTTTTGGCATATATGCAAATTGCAAAGAGATGTTAGGTGCATAGAAACTTATCTGGTCCGTCAGCTGACGGATAGGATGTAGCACCTTGAGTATGAAATGTCTTTCAGGTTGCTAAGACTTCTATGGGCCTAATCCCTCAGTCTTTCTTTATAAGTGATGCAAATGTATTAATTCTGTTACATAAAAAAACCCTTCTGTCGCTCGACAGAAGGGTTTTTAATAACCTGATTTATATAGGTTATATTTCTATTGGTTTCTGATTAATTCAATCTGACCCTCTACTGGACCAAGACCTTCATTCTCTTCACCAAATAGGAATTTATAGTTTACAATATAGAAGTAAGTGCCTTCTGGGCAAGATATTCCTGTGTTGTTTACTTTTCCATTCCAAGTTGTATTTACGTCCGTAGTTTCAAATACTCGCTCACCCCATCTGTTGAAAATCTTCATTTCGAATTCTTCTATCGACGTACCGTCTATAATAAATTCATCATTCTGTCCGTCACCGTTTGGTGTAAATACGTTGTAGAATGTGATTTTTCTAGAGAAAGTATTGGTAATCAATTGACAAGTGTCATCAGGACATTCAGCTTCTGAAGTACTGACAACATAGAGACATACTTCAAATGTGCCTACCTGGTCATTCCAATTGAAACAAGGATTAACTTCAAGCTTCTCTTCTAAAGTAGGTTCAAAGGTCCATCTGTATTTATCAGGATTAGCTCCTGTAGATGTGTTAGTGAAACAGAAGATTGGCTTAGCAGAAGAATCTATAGTAAAGTTAGCTTTAACATCGTCTACCGTGATTAGTATAGTATCTCTGTCCCAGCATCTTGGTATTATATCATACTCAGGTGCTACAACTACTTCGTAAACTCCACCTTGAGACCAAGAGTAAGTAATACTATTGTCTGGTATAGTTTTACTGATACTGTCGTTAGGTTCTAAGTACCACTTCATTCTAGTATATCTAGGGTCCAAAGTATCTGCTGTAAATGTGATCACCTCACCTACACAAACGAATGTGTCTGAAGCCAATATCTCTACTGGAGGAAGTGGATTCACTATTACAATAATCTTACGTTGGTTTGCTATGTCCGGATTAGTATCTGGGAATATTCTACTACATCTCTGAGATGTGCCAGGTATTAAATCCTCCTGCGTTAGGTATAGCTCATATGTGCCAGGAGTATAATAAGTATGACTATATTTATCTCCAATAGCAGACGGTGCAGTAAATGTGCCATCTCCCCAATCCATTTGGAAAGTAGGTGTGCTTATATCTCCTTTACCCGTATTGATAAGCAATACACTATCTCCTGCACAGATTATAGCAGAATCATTTAGATTCCAAACATTTAGATCAAACTCAAACTGTGGCTGAGGCCCTGGTATAAAGATAGTTTGGGTTATCTCTTCTATACAACCTAGCTCAGACCATACTTTTAGCGTCACGTCAAAGGATCCGCCAGATGTATAGTTGTGTGAAGGGTTTTGTAATATACTCTTACGTGTACTATCACCGAAATCCCATTCCCATCGGATTATACTTTCGCAAGAAAGGTCTACACCATTGCTACAAGTATCCTTGTCTGCACATGGATCATCTACAAAACTAGTATCGAAGAAGTTTACGATAGACGCACAATTGATAATAGTGTCATCTAGCGTAAAGCCAGGATGTAGTTTAGATACATATACTGTAAGGAACGTAGTGTCTCTACAGTCTACACTGTCTTTAGATACTATCGTAATAGTATATGTTCCAGGATCTGTATATATATTGTTAGGTTCTATTGATCTGTAGTCGTCCCATACACCGTCTGTACTATCCCAATCTAGAGTATAGGTCTCTTTATTGTTAGTATATCTATCGAAATCTTGCCAGAATGGGAAGACTTTGATAGGGTATGTAAACGGATCTTCTTCGCCATATTGGTAATAGCGTTGGTAGTAGTCTACGTCGAGCCTCAGACCCTGACAGATATTCTCATTTTTAAGAGAATAGTCATTCAAGAATCCTACGTTCAATAGGCGTGCAGATCTAGCTTCGCAACCTACTGTACTATTAAGGAAAAGAGAAGGTACCATTGGGCCGTTTCCAGCTCTATAAATAGTGTCTTTTATAGTTGGGTCACATTCATTTGGTGTTATTATTTCTGGATATCTGTAGGTATATTTCCATACCCCAGTTATAGTATCTAGTTGTCCGTTTCCAGAGGTATCTTGTAGTAAGGTATCATACCCTTGTAGAGATGAATCTCTAAAGTGAAGCACTTCTGCTACTTCTATGAAATCTACTACATCAGCTCTATTCGTATTAGGCATAGAGTCTACGCGAGATATAGAGTCTTGTGCAGGGTTCACTTGAGATTTAATAACCGCACCTGAACCATCTCGAGCGTAGGTAGTATCTTTAATAAACTGAGGGTTGTATAATGTACCTCTGTATCTCTTATTACCAGTCTGCCATACGGACGAGTCTATTTTTTGATGCCAAGGTCTTACCCCGAAAGTAAAGAATTGACTAAGTCCAGTAGTGTCTAAACAACCAACTGTACCGTCTCCTAAGTAGTAAGGAACATCTTCTGGTGGTATGTCAGCATATCTTAAACCAAGTAATTGGTCAAATGCGTCAACAACTAGAGTATTAGCATTACGTGTATTAGCTATTATTTGCCAATCTTTAATAATTAGCGTAACAATAGTATCCAATACTTGGTTACCTGTAATATCACTCAATTCTCTTCTTACTACATAGTTGTATAGCCAGTCTTCCCCATTGTAGGTATAGTTTTCGTCATTTCTTCCGGCTACTGGGCCAGTGTACGGTTGGTAGTATTCAAACTCTTCTACGTATACTGCTAGGCCTGGTCCTTTACCTATACCTTGGTAACCCCAAGCCCATCTTAGTGTTTTGATACTATCTTGTATTTCTTGGTCCATTTTGAAGTACGCAGTACCCCCAGCACACATAAAATGTCTACCAAGTCCGTCTGCAACAGGTAGTAATATTTCAAACTCTGGTGCTAAAGGAAGTATTCTGAATAAATCTGGGTAGTATGAAGTGTCCATACACTCTGGCGGTCCACCCAATGGATTAGGAGGTCCGTTACCTACTATTAGTCCTAGGGTAAATGAGCCAAACGGAGTACGCTGATATGGATCACCAATGTCAAACTTACTATACTCTTTCACAAATGTAGTACCAGTATTACCTACAAGGTCATATGGTAATCCAAACGGTATAGGAGTACCCAAAGCACCATCGGGAGCCTTAACTCCACCCCCATTGTATACATTCCAAGAAGAGGAAAGTGCTGGTGGAAAAGCTAGTGTATCATAATTCACTTCAAACCATTGTTGTGTACAACCGGGTTTAGTATCAGCAATATCAAATTCTAGAACATATTGAAAAAATCCATTAGTATAAGGACAAGGGAAACCTGAAGTCCATTCTAGTCCATCTGCACTAGGAGGAGTAAGAGCAAGTGATTTAGTGCCTGTTGCTTTACAATTAAGCGGGTGTATAGTGTCTTCTTGGTATAATGTAACGCTGAAACAGCCAGCGTTATCCAAGAACCACTTAGATCTGTGTGCCGCAGAGTCTACGAAAACTTGAGATCTAGTTTCTGTAACTAATAAGCCAAACTTAACCACCTGTACAGGATAGCTAGAAGGAGCGGCGTATGTAGTATCTGGAGTAGTCTCTTCTACAGTTATATTAACAGTAATACAATCGTTTGGAGATAACTTAAACTGCTCGTTAGGATCT
Organism: Bacteroidota bacterium; assembly: GCA_003484585.1. Lineage (GTDB taxonomy): Bacteria > Bacteroidota > Bacteroidia > NS11-12g > UBA9320 > UBA9320. Next base: position 6,176 of record DNBZ01000120.1, read on the forward strand.
AGAGTTACTGTAGCCGGACCTGTAATAGTACGTCCTGGGCCACCGCCACCTCCACCAGCACCTCCTGGAGGTGGTGGGAGCATCACGGTAGTCATAGTAACCCCTGCTGGAATATCAAATTCCATTTCGTGGTACGTCACAGTCCATTTTGTGCTTCCGTTGCCTGCAAGCGGGTTATTTCTACCTAGCCAATCTTCATTATGGTATGTAGTATCAGTTACTATATTAGCTGCTACAAAAGTATCTAGTGCAGCATCCCAATAAAAGTCAGTTCCACAGAATTTACTTGGTGGTCTTTTTACTACCCAATTTCCTAATTTGCCATATGGATAATTTACGTATGCGGGGATTGTAACGCCCATATAGGTATATGCTGAATCTATAGGAACTGTAAGAATGGTATCGGCTGGCACAATCATAGGATTGGCAGGATACACATTTACAGGGTAACAGAATGTATCTGGTTTGAACAATCTAGTTTCTACTATAGGCGTGGTATAGTTTCTGCCATCTTGCATAGTTCTATACACTTCATCCCAAGGAGTATACCAATGTATTGGAATACTATCTACTCTGAAATTACAGTTGATCCCAACATTTTTACTTACCCAGGGTCTACTGTCTGTAGTACACTGAGGAGCAAATTGATCTCCCATATCCCATATTCTAAAAATATTTGGTCTATAATCTCTAATGTTTATTGAGGGATCTACAGCTGTTTGGTCACCAGTACCAACACCGCCTTTTCCTACGGGTGGAATATAGTTGAACACAAAGCGTTTACGTGGATTAACACCAAATCTATAACTAGTGCCACTAGCTGTAGGAGACGTAAGATAGGATATCTTATGGTAAGTAGTAACACCACCAAATATAACCTTCAATGAGTCCTTAGTTGCATCCCAAGACACAGTATATCCTTGTCTTGTTACTGTAGCTCCATCAGCAAATACTTCTTCATTGATTTTGAAATTACCACGCGGTTTTTCTTGCCAAGTTCTAAAATAGAACTTGTAAGTACCATTTGAGTTATCAAACTCTCGGTCAAATGTGAAATCATAATAGTAAGTTGAAGAATCTTCATCTAATCTATTCCAATCGTTTTGATAGAAGGTTGAATTATTTACAAACTGTACAGAGTCTCTAATCTCGCACTGGTAAGCTTCATCTTGAGCTACACGATTAAACGGCACCTCTATAGTGGACCCAGGACCAATTACTTGAACAGTGTCGTATATGGTAACATCACATGGACCAGCTATTAGTCTTAGACTTATCATCCACGGTCCAGGACCGTATGATTTGTCTGGTGTAAGTGTCTTGTCATTCACGTTGGCAGGGCCAGCCGGCGGATCACCAAAGTTCCATAAAAATGCATCTACACCAGGAGTAGCAGGTAAGTTAGCTACAGAAAACTTAATAGGATTATCAGGGGTACAAGCTGGGTTGGGAGTAGATAGTATATTGGGATTCATCACAATATTAGCTACTGCTGCTTTGAAAGTAAATGTATCTGTACATCCATAAGCTGTGGCTACCAATGAACCGTCAAAGGTGCCGTGGGTTCTATACATGTGTTCTATGATTCCGTCATTAGCCACTCCTGTCCACCATTGAGTATTAACAGTAGAGTTGCCATCTATCCTGAGACCATCTCCAAATATCCAAGTGAATGAATCTACCTGAGCTAAGCTAACTAAAGATATGTTTTGATAAACACCTAAAGTAGAATCACAACCTGGATTAGGTGGTGGAGTAAGGTTGATAAACTCTATTCCTAATTTAGGGCGTACCAAAAGGTAATCTGTGAAAGTTACTTTTGAAACACAACCACTAGAATCTTCTGACTCTATCACAAGGTCAAAAAAGCCACCTGTAGGGTCAGTAATACTAACACAAAATTCAATAGGGAATACTGGGTTAATAGAATCTATACGCAAACCATTACTAAACACGTAGGTTTGGCGAACTATTAAACCACTTGGAGCTTTAGACGTGTCTTTAAAACAAAAGCTATTGTTTTCAAAGCACTGTATCGAGTCGTTTTCTCTAAAAAGATGTATATCTGGTGAAGGACTTACATTTACCGTTAAGGTCTTGGTACATGTACCTGCAGGACCTGTACCTGTGAAAGTTACTGTATAGGTTCCAGATGTAACATAACTATACGTAGGTTTTGGTACGTTACTAGTAGCGGATCCTGCTGGAGTAAGACCGAAATCCCATAAAATGGTGGTAGTAAATCCAGGAGAGTTTGCATCAAAGGAAATAAGCTGACCTTCGCAAAAAGTACCTATAGTACCTTTTGTCCCATCGGTGAGTGTCATCTGAGGAAAGCAATTTTGTGCAAATGCAGAAAATCCAGCAAACACTAGTACTAGTGTTACGACATACTTAGACAGTACATCTTGAATAAATGATTTTTTCATACGTAATTTGTTTTTATAGATGTTGTATTGTGAATCCAAAAAGTCTGTAAATTTAATGCGGTTGTTCATATTTTTCAAGTTTAAGGACGTTTTAGCGTGATTTTAATATTTTTAGTCTCAGGAATCTCTCCATTTAGGGTGTAACTTATCTTAGCAGCATACACTCCGTTAATGCACTCGTTGCCCATATTAAATAGGTCCCCATTCCATCCTTCTTCAGGATTTTGCGATGCATAAACCATCTTTCCTGCAGAATTAAAAATTTGAATACTGAAATTCTCATAGCCTGATATTTCTACTTTATATGTGTCGTTGCTGCCATCAGCTCCAGGAGTGAAAACATCAAATATTTCTATGCTTCCTTTTCTTTCGATGGTAGTCTTAGTTTCTATAGGTACTGCACAGGAGTTGTTTACGGGTACAGCCTTTATGCTATGCTCGCCTACCTGGTGTATTTGTGTAGTAAATACTTTGGAGTTAGTTTCTTGGAGTACATTATCTAAATACCAATTTGCAATTATTCTCTTGTTATCTAAGGAGTATGAAAATTCAGAATCATTGATCTTATTGCTAAGAATAGATGCTGTAAATTTTTGAATGTAGATTGTTGTAATCGTTGAGTTTTGCTCTTTTTTAAGTTTAAATATGACTGGTCCTTCTTTAGAGCATTTGTATTTTATAAGGTTGCAATTAGTGGCTATGGGTTTGTCATTCACAAACCAATTTCCTTTTTCAGTTGACTTGAGCACTACAGTCTCTCCTATACAAGGTTTTAGATTAGAAGCTAATATGGATAGTTTAGTTGCAGCGACCTTAGTCGGCAGCTCTTCTTGCTTGTCTGTCTTACTGTTCTCATCGCCAGTGTAGTTATTAGTGTCTTCTAGCGTAGAGCTAACCTGTTCCGTTAGATCAGTAGATTGTTCCTCTTTTGGAGAAGTCGTTTGTGTCTTTTGAGATTTAAAGTTAGGTGTGTTTACCTTAGCTGTAGACTCGTTAGCAATAGGATATTCCGTATTTTCTATTTCGCTTCCTTCTGCACTGGATATAGTATCCGTTTGCTGCTCGGTATTTTGAGTTTCTTGTACGGGATTTATTTCAGGAGTATTCTCGGTGTAAATAACGATTCCTACAGCCGCTATACCGCCTGCAAATAGGGCAACTTTTAATATGTTGGTAGCGGAGCCGAAATATGTGGTGACTTGAGAAAGAAGACCAGCAGATTGCGAAGTACTAGCTGCTACACTACTCCACACATCTGGCGGAGCAGGTGTACTATGCCCTTGCAAAGTATCCTTTAGTAAATTTTCAAATTCCGATATGTCTTTGATTTTTTTCATAGGTTAAAACCAATCTTTAAGCCACTCTTGTAATTGTTTGCGGGCCTTGAAAAGTTGAGTCTTGGATGTGCTTTCGCTTATTTCTAAATAATCGCTTATCTCTTTGTGTGAGTATCCGTCTACTATAAACAAGTTGAACACTGTGCGGTAGCCTTCTGGCAATTGTTGCACTAGGGTCATCATTTTTTCTGCATCCATGCTTCCTGTTTCTATTTTAGCAGTGAGTGGAAGCTCATTGCTATTAAGCTCTGATACGTCTAGGTGCATTTTGCGTTTGCGAATAAGTTCTATGCTAGAGTTCACAAATATGCGTTTCATCCATCCCTCAAAACTCCCAGTAAATTTGAATTTGCTTATGTTTTTGAACACCTTAATAAAGCCTTCTTGCAAAGCATCTTTGGCTTCGTCTTCGTTGTTCATATATCTTAAGCAGATGCTGTACATTGTTCCTGAGTGTATTTCGTATATTTTTCTAAATGCTTTACTATCTCCATTACTGCAAGCCTTAATCAATGATATTTCATCGTGTGATTCACTAGTGCTCATTGCTCTGGATGTTATTTAGATGTACTCAGTGGGTTATTGGTTGCCTAAGATTTATATTTTTTTTACGTGGTATTTTTCTGCTAGGTATTCTTTGAGGTTTTCAGCATAATATCCTACCGCTTCTAGGGGCTCTATTATTTCTGTTTCATTGAGACCTTCTAGCACTCTTTTAAACTGTATGCTTATGATACGCTGTTCAGAATTGGCTATGAATGAAGCACTGAATAGGTGAAAATTGAGATGTGCCAACTCTTCCATAAATGTAGCTAAATGCTCATCTGCGGGATACTCGCAGATAGGTGATACTATCTGAAAAATACTGGCTATATTTTGTCTATCGAAGTATTGCCA
>DNBZ01000243.1:0-179 GCA_003484585.1 Bacteroidota bacterium
TTTTAATTTCTGCCATGTTATTTTATAGTTTAATTGTTATAATATAATTATAATCTATTTGCATTAATTCTGAAAGTTCTTTTTAAGAAAGATCCATAAAACTAAATAAATGCATAAAGCTGCAGGTATAACAAATAGAAAGGCTACTCTCCATAAGATTGAAGGTATTCCTGACCATT
>DNBZ01000243.1:306-3502 GCA_003484585.1 Bacteroidota bacterium
CCAATTCCACCACAGCGGCATTCGTTTTAGAATTGCATATCTAAACCAACCATACTACGGTGTTCTTCTGGTAAGTTATACTTTATCAAAAATTCTAACATCTTACTTCTACTTCCTCCCATTGTTGAGCTCCATTCTTCAACAACAGTTTCATTACCATTGCGAGTTTCTATAATGTCATACCAATAACCTAGAATATGATCAAATCCCCAATTGAGGTCGACATAAAGATTGTCTTCAGCTATTCCGTGCATTCTTGAATTGTACCTACTCATTTTTAATTTGTTTGTTATACTATAATTATAATCTATAAAGGTTTATTCTGAAAGTTAATCTTTACTATTATATCCTATTATAAATTTAATCATACAATATGGCCATGCGGTGATCCAAAAGAATCTTTGCCAATTGTTAGTATCTTCTCTACCTGGAGTATCAAACTTTTTCATCAAGTATTCAAACCCAGCTGAAAAGATAATACCACAAAGCATGTAAATTGCTATATAATTAATTGTTGTCATTTTCTAAATTTTTAATATACATATATCTTTCATATTCATCCCTAACAGAATCTCTTTTAGTATAAATATGCAATGTATCATTTAATATTTCCCAATGTAAGATATCGTCTACCGAGTCTAATACATCTAAGTTTTGACAAGGTATATCTAAAGGTTCTTCATTTACTATTGATTTTTCTATTGTACTTAAACACATAAAACCAAATAGTAAAGCTAAGATTCCAAATATTACAATCCTTAATTGAGTTTTAATTACTTTTGTCATAATTTATTTTACCCATTCTAAGTAAGCCATATTATAGGCAGATACCTTATCTAACTCAGGATCATCCTTCATAAATATTGCAGCTGTTGTTATAACCTCTTGTTTTAAATTATAGGCATTGGCTTCTGTTAATATTTCTTCTATTTGAATGTTCTCTTCTATGAAGTCCCATTCTCTTCCACTATTAATCATTTGTTATCTTTTTTAAATAAGGTTTTCGGTCAGCCATTTGTAACCAATAGTTTTCACCGTAATGAGTACAAATTTCTTCGTCTTTTTTAATGTCTCTTTTTGCTATGTAATCAAAATGCATATTCTCTTCACTATCAATCCAATAAGCATTATGATTATCATCATGATTGTAAACACAACCTCCACCAGTAGGAAGTACTAAAGTTATAAACTTACCTTCTTGTGGATAATTAAAAACATAGTCATATATCATACCTAGCTCGGATACTTTAGTATCAACAGGTATAAGATAACATTTTTCAATTAGTTCTCCTTCTTTAATATCTTCTGCTGCGTAGACTCCCATACCCTTGCCTTGCGTTTCTTTAAGATATATTTTAGTTGTTCTATTCATAATTACTTTTTACAGCTAGCCTCTGCGCTAACTCCAATAACAAGGAGTATACAAGCCAGTGGGATATGACCTACAAAACCTTCGCCTTGCGCAACTGCCCAAGTTAGTAGAGAGATGCCCACTAACATACAAGCTAGCCAGCTCTGTTCTTTTATTTTATTCCATCTTTTCATTTCTTATTATTTATTATTAGTATTTGCATTCTTTATAGGGCGGTCGCACATCCGTCGCACATTTTATACTGAAAGCACATAGTTAACCAATCAAGTCCGTAATCAAATGCCAAAAAGCAAATGATACACCGTAGACTATTAGACCACATAAACATGCCATAAAACTCCATCCACAAAACCAGATACAGCTCTCACAAATTCGTAGTACTTTATTCCTCATCTTTAAATACATTTTTTAGTTTAACCTGCTTCTTAGCTAACTCAGCTTCTTCCATCATATCATCAAATCCATCATCCCAATAGTAATCTACAACTTCTTCATAATCCTCTATATCAACATGAGTAATAGTCGGTACATTATCTGGTATAACGAATGCAGTAAATTCTACACCACTACCATATCTAGGTCTATTAGCCAACGCATATTTAAATTCGCTATTAGCAAAACCTATAGTAGTAGCATTACCGTAATAGACCGCGTTGACTCCGTCTTCCTTATAGTGTCCACCAGTCGCGCCGCATTGGCAGGTCCTGGTAGTCTTTGATAGTTTCACGATGTCCTCGCAAGAGTTACAGAGCAATAGTTTCATGTTTTCTTATTTACGCCAGTTGTTAATAGTATTACCACAGTACAACACGGATACTACCAGACCAATGTATACAACGAATCGCAGAGATAGGGCGATGTTGTCTAGGGCTAGTTTGATTGATGTCACATCTGTTGAGTTTTGAGTAAGGGCTTCTAACATATTTTTCTTTTTTAAGTTGTTATTTAAATTAAATATAACAAGTGTACCTCAACTCTGAAAGTGTTATAAGACTTTTTTTACACATATTTTTTTCGGGCTAGTTTTTTTCTGGACTAGAAATGCGTATTATAGACATCTATTTTACTAGTGAGATCTGGACATAGCTCATTTTCTAGACTGGAAATTTTTGAAATGGTAAAAGTCATGCGCCCAGTAGACCTCTAGATTCCCAAGAGAAAAATACACTTAAAGAGAAAGATACTCTTAACTTATCTCTTAGCCCTTTGCCTTGCTGAACCATAGTACATGAGCTACCACCACTACTAGACTACCATATAGCTAGTTGCTCTTGTTGTTGCTATACTATAGTAGTTGCTTGCTAGGGTGGTCCAGCGAGCCCTATAGCCTGTCTAGACCGTACTAGGGCTAGAGATGATATAGTAGTTGTAGCAAGGGTAGCGGGTCGTAGCAGGTGGTCGTGGTCTGTAGCGTGAGGATAGCGGCTATAGCAGTCCATGGACCCTATATACCTATATATGACGAAACTAGCGGCCTGTAGCTGTCTCGAGCGGCCAATATAGTGCTCTAGAGGGCCCGCTAGAGGGTATCTAGACGATATTTGACGATATATAGGTGCTCTAGAGGCCCAATATAGCCCATATATAGCCTAAAATACACACAAATATAGGCCTTCTAGAGCGGCTGTCTAGAGGACCTGGTATTTGCACCCAAAAAAGGAGTGTTTTTACATCATAATTTGCCTAGTTTTTACCTAGCTCTGGAACTGCTTTGACTAGATCGGCACAAACCTCATATTCTTCTCTATCTATAAACAGCTGTAGAAAGCTTTCAATAGTACCTAGAGGATTATCATGCTTTGCTATTTGTTGAGGTACACTGCC
>DNBZ01000053.1 GCA_003484585.1 Bacteroidota bacterium
TTTTCCCAAGTCATATCTCTAAAGAAAATATTGTCAGTAGAGTCAGCATCTACTGGAGGAGCAGTTCTATTAAATACATAAGCTGCTATGCCAAGACGTATATCAGTGTTTTTCCCCATAAGAGTAGGAGATGTAACGCTTAAAGTCGGAGAACTGAAAGTTGCTTGAGGAGCTATTTCGCTATTTAATATTAATAACAAAGCTGCTGGAGCTATAATTATTTTAGATGCTGCAATGTCTATAGCGTAAAAATTAAAAATTATTGTGTCACCTGCGTTTATAGCTTTAGTGTCGTTGTTTTTACAAGTAAATTGTAAAGGAAATACTGTATTTGTTTCGCCGTCTTTGATGTAAGTTGGCAGGTCAATAGATACAACTGCCAAATCTACTTGTGCATAAAGAGCCGTAGTTGCAGCTAAAAAAAGAAGAGTAAGTGTTTTTTTCATTTTCTGACATTTTATAATTGTTGGTTCAAAGGTACCGAAAAAATATATTATGCTAATAGAATTTGTAACCCATTTATGTCAAGATTTGACAATATATTGTTTTCAGAAACTATGATTTCTTTAGAATAGCCTTCTTTTTTACGTTGTAAAAGCGTAATTTTTTCTTCTATGGTGTCTCTTGAAATAAACTTGTAACTAAATACATTATGTTTTTGGCCTATTCTGTGTGTTCTGTCTCTGGCTTGAGCTTCTGCCGCTGGATTCCACCATGGGTCTACTATAAATACGTAGTTGGCAGATGTAAGGTTAAGACCTGTGCCGCCTGCCTTTAGTGAGATCAAAAAGACGGAAGGTTCTTTTATTGCCTGAAATTCGGACACATATTTGGCTCTCTTTTCTTTGGTAGTAGACCCGGTAAGTTTAAAGTATGAAAGCCCTTTTGATTTTATATCCTTTTCTAAAATATCTAAGTAGCTAACGAACTGAGAAAAGACTAGAATCTTATGCCCGTCTTGTAATGCTGTGCTTATTTTTTCTAGAAGTATGTCGTGTTTGCCACTACTTGCCTCGTACTCTTTATCTACCAAGTAGGGGTGATTGGCTATCTGTCTTAGTTTGGACAAGCCTTGTAAAATGGAAAATTTAGCTTGACTTATTCCTTGATCTTCCACCAAATCATTCAAGCTATTACGGTATTCCGATTTTACTTCTTCGTAGTATTCAGACTGCTCTTTGCTCATTTCGCAGTAGATTATTTTTTCGGTAAGCAGAGGTAGATCCTTGGCTACTTCGTTTTTTGTTCTTCTTAGCAGAAATGGTTTTATAAGAGCTTGTAGCTCCTTCGCCACTTTATTGTCGCCCAACTTTTCTATTGGTTTGGCGTACTTATCTTCAAATTGTCTCAAGCTGCCTAGAAGTCCTTTGTTTAGAAAATTCATCTGACTCCATAAGTCTCGTACAGAGTTTTCTACTGGTGTACCTGTGAGTGCCACTCGGCAAGTTGCTTTTAGTTTGTTAATGTATTGAGTGGTTTTCGCTGTATGGTTTTTTATATTTTGGCTCTCGTCTAGTATCACTACTTCTAGTTCTAGTTGCTGAAAAAGTTCGGCATCATTTCGTATGAGGCCATAGCTGGTAATGAGTAAGTCGGTCTGTGCAAATTCAGAAATAGACTTAGCTCTTTTAGATCCTGCGTGCAAAGTCACTTGTAGTTCTGGAGTGAATGATTTTGCCTCTTCTTGCCAATTATACAGTAGAGAAGTAGGTGCTACTAATAGAAATAACGGTTTAGCAAGCTCAGTGCTAGCGTGTTTTAGTTTTTGTAAGAACGCTAAGGTTTGCACTGTTTTCCCTAGTCCCATATCGTCGGCTAGTATTCCGCCAAATCTGTTGTTTTTTAAGAACATCAGCCAGCTTAAGCCATCTCGTTGGTAAGGTCTTAGTTTGCCTTGAAAAAGTGTATAGGGTTCTTCTTTCTTTATATCTACTAGTTTGGTAAGGTGCTGTTTTATTTCCTTAGATTGGACTAAGCTGAGGATGTCTACTTGGAACTTTTTTACAGCATATGTATTGCCTTTGCTGGTTTGGTTTGTCAACGAATTGCCCAAAGCAAACCACTCTTTTGGGAACACGAAAATTTCTGAGTTGGGCAGTAGTAGCTCTGTTTCGCCTTTCTTCATCAAGGCGACTATTTTAGAGAAGGGTATTTCAAAACTACCTATGGTAATGATCACCTTAAGGTCAAACCAGTCTATCTTATCACTTATAGTATAGTTGAGCAGTGGCTTCTCTAGACTGTAATTTATCTTGAGCTCATTTTGAACTATATAGTGCATCTCTTCTAGCACTTCTTTGTGAGTTCTGAGCCATGCCATAGTTTCAGATAGAGATGCGTCCTCCAGTGCTAAAAAGCCGTCGCTTTGTTCATTTAGATTGAGCTCTGCTAAGGCATTTACTCTATTGGCTTCCCATATCTGTGAGCGTTTGTATTTGGTAAAAATAGGTTGATTGTCGTCCCATTTTAGATGTACATGAAATAGCTTATTCGCATTATAGGCAAAAAGATGCTCACCATATTTTATCAAAAGTCGGAATCCATATTTCCCATTTTGTAAGCCTAGAGAAAGCACAGGAGTGGCTTCTTCTTTTATAGTGTTTATTGTAAAGCCTTGAGCGTGCACAGGTGCTGTCTCTAGCAGCGGAGTTACGAATTTTTCGTAGTAAATGTGCTCGTTTTCGGGTTTTACGTGAACGTATTTTTTATTAATAAATAGGTTAATTTTACTCCCATCTACAAAGTCGTAAAATTTATGTAAGTGTCCTGATATTAATAGATTTGCAGGATTTTGGCTCAACATTAATCCGCCTAGTTTCATAAAAGGAATTCTATCTTCTCCGTATTTTATTGTGATAAAATAAGACGTACCGTTTTCGTTTTTCCTGAAATGAAAAAGTACTTTGGTGTAGTCTGGCAAAATGCGAATAGGAATAGCTGCAGGATTAATATCGTCTGCTATGTATATGCAGTCCGAAGAGCTATTGAGTAAGGCTAGAAGGTTTAAAATCTTAGATTCTATAAAAGGGCGTATCTCGTTTTTAAGGATCTCTTTGCTTAGGTGTTTCTGAAAAAACTCCTTAGGTCTTATTTTTTGTTTTGGAGAGAACTTACGCACTATGTTTTCTACCATTACATCATCTAAGGTAGCTATTTGTGCGAGTTGATCTGAGCTTAGTCGGGTGTAGTAGGATGCATTACCACTGAAAACTTTTTGGTAGGTGAGTGAGAGTGTTTGGTGCGAGGTATAAGCTACTACATACGGATGTATCATCACGCCAAGTTGCGGATGCGTGAACACACTAAAAATTAGTTTATACTTTGAGTCTTGAGCTACTTTCACTCTATTAATTCCTTTCGAAAAATAGGGCAATATACGAGCGATTCGAATCCCTAAAAAGCGATTTTTTTATTCTAAATCTAAATATTTGGTTTCGAGCAATTCTAGGAGGTTGTCTGGCTTTATGCTTCGCCACTCTATTTCATTTAGTCGGCCACCGTAGGTAAGGTAGTGTTTTAGCCTATAGTCATCCATCTCATCTATCACCTGCGGCAGTGCGTTGATTATGTAGATGCCACCCTCTATGTCCTCTTTCCATTCTTGGTAGTAGTCATCTGATACGGCATGAAAATTTAATACATTCTCTGCTATGATTGCAAAATTTTGAATTCCTAAGTCTATCAGGTGATCTATCAATTCTGCTTTCAGAAGCATGATGTCGTTATTTATAGCATCATTCCACTCGCCTATTAGCTCAATAATACAAAACTCTTGTTCGTAGTCTGCATAGAGTAATTTGTAGAATAACGTGTCACTACCAAAATTATCCCATTGGGGATGCAGTAAGTAGTTATAGACTCTATTGGTATAGTGAAACTCTGAGTATTCTAAGCCATAGTTCAGAGCATTTGGGTCTTGGTCAGAGGAGTATATATCTCGCCACAGATAAAACGGCTCAATTTGATGCATCTGGATCTATATTGGTTTCTCCTACTAAGTATAACGGGCGATTTTTTACGTTGTCGTTTATGCGGCTTATGTATTCCCCTATCATACCGATACCCAATAACTGTATGCCTCCTAAAAATATAATAGTAATCATAAGAGATGGCCAGCCTGGCTCATATTGTTTCAGTATAAACCTAGCATATAGAGTGTATAAGATTAAGAAAAATCCAATAAATGCACAGAAAAATCCAGAAAGAGTTGCAAGCCTAAGTGGCCAGTTAGAAAAGGAGGTAATAGCATCTAATGCTAGTCTTATCATTTTGCGATAGGTGTATCCTGTTTCTCCTGCATTTCTTCCCAGTCTCTCATAGGATACCGCAGTTTGCTTAAAACCTAACCAAGCTATTTGCCCTCTTAAATACCTTTGTTTTTCGGGCATTTGCTTCAGGGCGTTTGCCACTTTTCTATTGATTATCCTAAAGTCTCCTGTGTCTACAGGTATTTCTATGCTTGTTATTTTATTTAAGAATTTGTAGAAAAACTTAGCAGTCAGTTTTTTCAGAGCAGATTCATCTGCTCGTTTTATACGCTGAGCATAGACTACATCGTATCCTTCGTCCATTTTGGCTAGCATTTGATGCATCACAGCAGGCGGGTCTTGCCCGTCACTGTCTATCAACATTATCTTGTCTCCTTTAGCAAAATCTATACCTGCAGATACTGCTATTTGGTGTCCAAAATTTCTGCTTAGGTCTATGTACTTAAAGTCCTTGTTCTCTTCACAGATTTTTTTTATTAAAGTAAGGGAATTGTCTTTGCTACCGTCGTTTACGAAAATTACTTCAGCATTTTCAGAGGTTTTAGTAAGTTCTAAACTGAGCTCACTGACGAATGAAGCTAGTCCAGCCTCTTCATTATATATGGGTAATACTATGGATATCACTACTGCAAATTAAGATAAAAATAAATGGAGCGAGGTAGTCTTAGGAAATCTAAGTGATGACCATATTTTCGGCTTTATTATAACCTATAGTCAGGGCGTCTATCAAAGGATTGTTACATCATAGTAACATGTCAAAAGTCTTGTGAAGCTTGTTTATAGCCGCGGTGTCGTCTGGGCAGATATAAACTACTTGAGTTTTTTTTATACTATTTGGGAATTCGGCGGCAGTAAAGTCGGCAGTATTATTTTGATTTAGTCTGTCTCCATGCGTTCCCATTAAAGAATACTGTAAACTAAATAAGCCAGAAACTAGGATAATACCAACGAAGACAATTTTTTTCATTCTTTAACTATTTACTTTCGTAAACGAAGAAAAGTATCCTTTTAGTATTGAAAAAAATTCATTTAATAGCGGTAGGTGGTGCCATAATGCACAATCTAGCCATAGCTCTAAAAAATAGAGGTTATAAAATTACGGGTAGTGACGATGCCATATATGACCCAGCAAAAAGTAATCTAGAGAAAGCAGATCTGCTACCAGCTGTGGGTTGGGATACAGACTATATTACCCCAGACATAGATGTAGTAATACTAGGGATGCACGCCAGAGCAGATAATCCAGAGTTGCAAAGGGCCAGAGAACTAGGGCTCAAAATCATGTCTTTTCCTGAGTTCGTAGCTGATGAATGTGAAGATAAGAAACGTATAGTAGTAGCTGGCAGTCACGGCAAAACGACTACTACAGCTATGATTATGCATGTGCTTTCTCAATTGCAGATGGATTTTGACTACTTGGTGGGTAGCTCAATAGATGGGTTCGATCTCTCTGTAAAACTTACGGATGCTGACCTGATAATCATAGAAGGAGATGAATATTTGTCTTCTCCGCTAGATATGAAATCTAAGTTTCTGTGGTATCAACCGCACGTAAGTATAATCACTGGTATAGCATACGATCATATTAATGTGTTCCCTACTTTTGAGTCATACCTTGCTACTTTTAGAAGCTACATAGCCTCTCATCACAAAGACGGTAAATTCTTTTGGTTTCAGAAAGATGAGCATTTGGCAAAAATGGTAACAAACACGAGTGTGCCAAATAAGGCCTATGATACGCCGCAGTTTAGACTACAAGATGGCGGAACTATTGTGACTGCCAATGGTGTAGACTATCCATTAGCGGTAGTAGGTAAACACAATCTAGAAAACTTGCAAGCTGCACAGCTAGTATGCCAAGAATTAGACATATCATTAGATGCTTTTTATAAAGCAGCAGAGTCTTTTACTGGTGCTGGTAGAAGAATGGAAAAAATAATAGAAACCGAAACCCAAGTAGTATATCGAGATTTTGCACACTCGCCTAGCAAGCTGCAAGCTACTACAGAAGCAATAGCAGAAACCTATACCGGTAATACGTTAGCAGTGTTCGAACTACATACTTTTAGTAGTCTAAACAAAGATTTTTTACCTTTATATAAAGATACGATGTCTTCTGCTACCAAGGCTGTTGTGTATTTTGATGAGGAGGTATTTGCTCATAAAAAAATGACTCCTATGTCTCCAGAATTTGTGAAAGAATGTTTTGGAAATGTGACAGTTCTCAATTCAGCATCTGAGCTTTCTGATTTGGTAAATGTGGCATATGATAAAGGGGACAATATTCTATTGATGAGCTCGGGCAAGTTTAATAATGCCGATTTTAAATTTATTTAGAGTTGCTTTATTCGCAACTTAATAGTGACTTCTGTTCGGTTGTCAGTTCGTATTTCTTCCACTTTTAGAGCATAGTAAGAGTTTTGCTCTTTCACAAGGAGACACAAGTTTTCCTTTAAGCTAAGTTTTTGCTGATTCTCTTCCCAACTTTGAAAAAGGTTTATGAGTCCGTCTACATCCATATACTCTAAATCTTTCGCATAAAAGTAGTCGATAGTAGAGAATGTTCTGCTAGTGTCTAGATGAATCTCCGTAAAATCATCATTAATAAGCAAAGCTTGGTACAGACCTACTTGTTTATTTATAGTAGGTAAAAATGGGTATGATCCATGATGAATGATGGAGTCTGGTAGATAGGTGAAACAAATATTCCAGTCACTATGATCAGGTTCTACATTATTCACTATTTCTTGAGTGAGCAGCGAGTAGTAGGTGTAGGCGAAATTGGGATCTTTTTCTATCCACTGTGATTTTGTAAAACTGCCGTCTAATGTGCCATATCTAATATGAAAAGTGCTAGTGCCTGCGTCTAAAATTTGCAGCTTGTAATAGTACAGAAAAGTGCCATCGCTCCAAGAGAGGAGGTATACATTTTTATATGATTTAGGGTTTGAAAACTCAAAGTCTCCCCAAACGCCAATAGCCGATTGAGTACCTGTGCCAGATGTGCCGTCTAGTTGCCATGGGATATTATGGATAGGGTAGGCTGTGTCTATAGCATCGTAGTTTGTGTTTTTGGTATTGTGCACTGATACACCTAGTAGTGTATTGAGTAAGATACTCCAGCTACCTTTTGTGTTTTGAAACTTGAGATGCCACGGAGATTCAGAACTATTAGTCAACTTGTCTGCACTAGATAAGTCAATATATACTGCTTGTTTTCCCTTGGTGCTAACGGTTATTTCTGTAGTGTAATCTTTCACCTTGGGTAATATCTCATCTGGTTGAAAACATCCAGAGAGTAGTGCTATGAGCGATATGAAGAATAAGTATTTCATTTGATAACGTAGCTGACATTAAAGAAAAAGGCTCTATCTCTTGCAGCTGCTACCCTTGTTTCGCTGGTTAGCAGAGGTTCTATATCTTGCAGTATAAATCTTTGATTGCTCACAAAGGTTTGATTATTTGCATTAGTCATGCCGAATACTAAGTTCATTCTATCCTTTGCAAAAGGATGACTTGCAGCCAGATTTAAGTATCTCGTCTTGCCCTGTTGGTATATGGTTATCACGTCGTTTTCTAAGGCTAAGGTGGAGTGCTTGCCTATATACCTTCCTGTAGCTGACACTGCTAGTCTAGAGTTTGGTATTTTGATGTGCACATAGAGATTTGCTTCGGGAGTAAAGTAGGTTAGGTTGGCTGTATCTTTTAGCTGATTGGTGCCGTGTAACATTATGCTAGGTCTCAGTTTTAGCCAATCATTTTTAAAAGTAAGTCCTGCATAAGTAGTATTCCCTGTGCTGGATCCTGCATTTTGTACTTTATCGTTAGTGATAGGTCTGGGTATTCCTCGGACACTATTATATAGTATCCCACTATGTATGTCTACACTTTTTTTAGAAACCAAAAGTCGAACACTTAACGTGCTTATATCTATAGGTTTTAGCAATATGTTACTTTGCATACCCCCATTTAGAATAGGCGTATAAAAAAGATTGGAGAATGCACTGTATGCTATCGATTTCTGGTAGGAGGCTACTAGTTGCAAGTCGTTTTTTGGAGCTAGGGTCACTTTCACATGTGGTAGCAGGTAGCTATTGGCTAGGCTGTTAGTCAGTAGCTTAGCTCCTCCTTCTAGTCTAAAAGTGCTTTGCCACTGATAGGAGAAACTACCAAAAGCAGTATAGTCTGAGTATGTAGATTGTATGGCATTTATGGTAGGATATTCATTGTCTTTTATTGAGCTTAGCTCTAAGCCCATTGTGTAGTTCAGTTTTCTGTTTTCTGAAGTAAGCAAAAGTTGCATATACGATTGAGCAAAATTAGAGCTAGCTTGAGCGTCTAAACCTAAGTGACTTTGGTTGCTGCCATTGCTCAAATCCTTGTCTAAAGTATTTAGGTTGTTTTTAGCTCTATGCCACATTGTGCTGAGTACGAGAGTGTGATTTTTAGATAAAGCCGTTTCTAATGAGCCTAGTATTCTATTTCGTGCAAAGGATTGGTTGACATCTCGCACTCGTGCTGTCCCTTCTATTACCTCGCCTCTTTGTACGGATTTATAAAATGAATTGTCTAAAGCAACTGTGAGACCTACACTTTTTAAAATTTTATAGGAGTAAGAAGCATTTAGGTCATATCGCTCATAGGCACTTATAGCGGTACCTCTGTCGGTAAGTTGCTCATATTGAGCAGCAGAAAAACTCCTATTTATACCTATACGTGCAGTATGTATGAGGTTACTTAACTCAATGCTAGAATTAATATGAAAATCATTTGCTGAGCTATTGGTTAAAGAAGCTTGTGCCGATATGGGTTTGTTTTGGTAATCTGCGGTATATAGAAAAATGGCCATGGTTCCAGCATTTTTTGCACTATAGGTAGATGGAGCAATGCGTAACTCTATTCTGCTAAGATCCCAAACGGGGATGCCTCTCAGGTCATACGGAGTGTTCTGGTCCAGAAGGTAAGGTAGGTCGTTTTTAAATATCGCGATGTACTCGTTTTTAATAGAGCCCCCAGTAGTATACGATTGATTGTCTAAGTGATATTGATGAAAGGTAGGCAGCAAGTCGAGGGCTTCTTCTAGGTTCTGAATATTATTATAGCGAATATCCTCAGCACTTAAAACAAAAAATGCAGATGTATCTTGGCCTATGCAAGTACTCACAATAATTGTCCAAAGAGCTGTTTGTATGTATCTGAATATTTTCACTAATAGGGTAAACCCAATGCTATGCAATGATAGTGTGTACTAGGTCTATTCTGTTAACAGAATAGAAACCTTGACATTAATTTTAGGCAGATATTACATCCACTTTACTTTTGACTACTCTAGTGCCTACAAAAACAAGGATAAAGGCCAACCCAATAACGGCGGATATAGAACCCGCTATGGATACGTCAAAATACATAGAGACATAATATCCTGCAGCAGAACAGATTATTCCTATGATAGCAGATAAGAAGATCATTCGCTTAAAATCTTCTGTAAGAAGGTAGGCGATAGCTGGTGGTCCAGACAAAAATGCTATCACTAATATAGCTCCTACAGACTCAAAACTAACCACGGTGCTAAGAGATACCCCACTCATTAAGAAGTAGTGCCAAAAAGTGACTGTGACTCCCGTAGATAGTGCAAAATTAGGGTCGAAAGTAGTTATGAATAAACCCTTATATCCCCAGATGACTCCAGCTAAAAGAATGACACAAACGATGAGTAATATGATAGCTTGTTTAGGGAGTTGTAGTCCGAAACCTATAGGCTGCAACCAAAAGACGATTTGCTCTATTTCTCCATATAAAACGCATTGTTGGTCTAGGTCTACATTCTCTCCAAACTTGGAGATAAGAATAACCCCGATAGCAAAGAGTAAGGTATATGATACGCCAATAGCGGCATCGCTTTGTAGTCTAGCTTTTTTGGTAAACCACTCTATCATCACAGTCGCCAAAATACCGCTCAATGCTGCTCCCGCAAGTATGGGTACGCTGGCAGTAGAACCCGATATATAGTAAGCAATGAAAATTCCTGGCAAAACGGCATGCGATATGGCATCGCCTATCATTACCATTTTTCGCATGACCAAGAAGCAGCCCATTAAGGCACAATTTATGGCTACTAGGCTAGCAGTAAATATGATATAAAAATCGTTCATCAATACGGAATTTCGCTTTGGTGTGGGTCAGTCTCTGGGCGGTCCAGTAGTTTTATTAGGTGCTTCTCTATTTCTGGAGTTATAACGTGCTCAATGCCCTCAGCATCGTCATGCACATGGTCTTCTTCTAGTTGAAAATACTTAGATAGATAAATCTCCCAAAGACGGTGTTTCCTTATCACTGCTCTTGCAGCTATTCTGCCATTATCGCTTAGTATTACAAATCCTCGAACCTGATCTATGTGTCTGTCACGCTCTAGCCTTTTTAGTATACTTTTTAATTTTGATGGCGGATACTTTTCTTTTTCTATAAGGTCATTTATCGTGATAGTGTTCTCACCATCTTGAGCCAGTTTATAAATGTCTTTTAGTACATTTTCATTGTTGATTTTCACGTTATTGGATACCCGCATTTTCATACGTGAATACATGCCTTTTTCTTTTCCGAAAATTATGGCAACTAACGCAAAGAGAGAAAGCACTACTACTATCCAAGGCCCTGTGGGCATACCCGTGCCGCTGTAGCTTATGAATACACCTATAACTCCACTTGCGAATCCAAAAGAGCCTGCATATAGCAGCATTTTTTTTATATTATTGGTTAAAAAACGTGCTCCTGCTGCGGGTGTTATCAGCAGTGCAGCCATTAGGACTACACCGACAGCCTGCACACCTATAGCCACAGTAATCACTGTGAGTACTGCCAAAAATGATTTCAAAAAGGATACCTTAATGCCTAGCCCTCTAGCATAATTTTCATCAAAACTGATAAGACTAAATCCTCGTAAAAAGATAGCAATGCATACTACATTGATAATTGCTATCACAGAAAAAAGTTGGATATCTAGCATGCCCATAGAGGCTGCCTTGCCAAATAAAAAACTGTCCAACCCACTTTGGGCTGCATTCTCGCTGTGTTGTATGTCGGTTAAAAATACTATCCCAACTCCAAAGAATACACTTAAAGTGAGAGCTAATATGGTGTCTGGTTTTAGTTTAGATTTGGCTTGTACGTAGTCCACTATCCATATGGATAGTAGCCCAGATGTAATAGCTCCTATAAGAAAATAGACTGGGTTTTTTACTCCTGTAAGCATAAAAGCGATTGCTACTCCAGGTAGTACCGAATGTGATATTACATCACCTATTAGAGCTCGCTTGCGAAGATAAGTGAAGGTGCCCACCACTCCTGCTGCAAAGCAGAGTATGCCAGACGCTATACTTACCACAAAGAGAGTGTAGTTCTCGGCAGAAAAAAAGGTGTTTATATGACCCCAGATTTCCATCATTTATGGCGAATCGGGAACTCTTTGTTTTCTAGCTCTTGGCTTATTTTGGAGATGGTAGTAAGCCTGCCCCCATATGTGTCTGTAAGTATTTTATCTGTAAATACTTCTGAGGTAGGTCCACTTGCGATGAGCCTAGTATTTAGTAATACTAGATGGTCGAAATAGGACTGTGCGGTATGTAAATCATGATGCACTATTACTAAGGTTTTGCCTGCATCTTTCATTGTTTTAAGCAATGAAATTATCATTTCTTCGGTAGCTATATCCACTCCAGCAAACGGTTCATCCATCAAAAAGAGATCCCCTTGCTGGGCTATGGCTCTAGCTAAAAACACCCGTTGCTGCTGCCCGCCCGAGAGTTGGCTTATCTGCCGCTTGGCATATCCTAGCATATTCACCTTTTCTAGACTGTCTGTTACTATTTCTTTGTCTTCCGTAGTAAGCTTTTTGAATAAACCTCTTTTTTGGTACCTGCCCATAGCTACTATATCCCACACATTTGCTGGGAAATCCCAGTCTATGTCTTGTCGCTG
>DNBZ01000006.1 GCA_003484585.1 Bacteroidota bacterium
AGATCCAAACGCATATTATAAAGGCGAATTTGGATATTTACTGCTAGACAAAATAAGACTAGACTGGGGAGATAGATATGTAGGGCAAACTTTTTTGGATTCTGTACTATTATCAAATGATGGATACAACGATATAATCATCAGCGGGTTTACTCAAAGCCCAGCTTACATTACCACTCTAAATACCCCGATTACTCTTAAAGTAGGCGAGACTAAAGCATTATTATTAAAAGTAGATGTGCTAGATACCGTTGGCAAAAACACAGATGTTCTGAAGCTTAAAACCAATGATAAATTTTTCCCTACCAAGCAAATTACGGTAGGCATAAACTATAAGCAAGACTATAGCTTGTGGAAGAAACGTAATTATAAGAAAGCACCTCAGATAGTATTTAGCAATGAAAAAATACAAATGGGAGAAGTAAAGAGTGGTGCTATTACTAGAAGAAATATAGACATTACTAATTCTGGCAAAACAAACCTTGTAATAAGACGAATAGATACGGATTGCAGCTGTGCTATAATAGCTCCTTCTAAGCTAGTAATAGCTCCAGGAGAAAGTATAAAAGTTGATGTTAAGTTTGATTCATTGTATAAGAAGGGCTCACAATCTAAAGCCATAACAGTCTACTCTAATGACCCTATAAATCCTGTTAAAAAAATATACGTCCAAGCTGTAGTTTATTAGGCTTTGAGTTTGGCAACATTTTTGAATAGTTAGAAATATGAAAAAAAGTCAGTCTTTACTTTTAGTTGCAGTGTGCCTAATGGCCTCATTTCTAGGTGCATTTGCATATAAAACTTGGTTTGATACCGATAGCACTATTGTAATAAAACAAAGTGACGAAACGCCCTATCGGAATGTTAATACTTCCGAAATGGCAAACTTAGAGACTGGGTTTATAGATGCATCTAAAAGCAGCACTGCGAGTGTGGTATTTATAAAAACGGAGTCTCAGCAGTATCAATCTAGTGGTTTTTGGGGGTTTGGATTTGATCCTTTTGGACGTATAGGCAAAGTCGCTAGTACTGGTTCTGGGGTTATTATAAGTGCAGATGGATACATCGTCACAAATAATCACGTAATAGCTAATGCGGATAAAATAGATGTAGTACTGAGCAGCAACAAAAAAAGCTACAGTGCTGAGCTAATAGGTGCTGATCCTAGTAGCGATTTGGCTTTACTTAAGGTACAGGCAACCGATTTAAAACCGATTAGGTTTACTAATTCTGATGATGTTCAAATAGGTCAGTGGGTACTAGCTGTTGGAAATCCCTTTAATCTGACTAGTACAGTAACAGCGGGTATAGTGAGTGCTAAAGGAAGAAATATAAACATCGTAAATAATCAATTTCCGATAGAGTCTTTTATACAAACAGATGCCGCTATTAATCCTGGAAACAGTGGAGGTGCGTTGGTGAATCTAGAGGGTGACTTGGTAGGCGTAAACACTGCCATAGCCAGCAAAACAGGTAGTTATGTAGGTTACGGATTTGCAATACCCAGTAATATAGTGATGAAAACCATTGATGACTTGAGAGAATATGGTGAAGTGCAGCGAGGATTTGTGGGTGTAGACGTAGTAGACATAGATGGTGATATAGGGGAGAAACTAGGAAGCAATGGTGTACTCATAAAAAGGATAACCGGGACGAATGATGAGGCAGCTAAAAAGCTAGAAGTGGGTGATGTAATTAGCAAAATAAATGAGAAAATCATTGACAGTAAATCTACGTTCGATGAACGTATCGCTTACCTTAGACCAGGTGATATAGTAAAGTTTGAGGTTTTTAGAAATGAAAATAAGATGGAGCTGGAACTTACTTTGGTCAATAAAAACGGTACAACTAAAATCACTAAGAAAGAATCGATAATCAGTGAAACCCTTGGTGGCGAGTTTGAAGCTATTTCTAAACTAGAAGCTAAAACATTCAGAATAGAAAACGGCGTGAAAGTGACAAATATATCAACAGGTAAACTCCGTAAAATGAATATCAGTGAAGGTTTTATTTTTGTAAAAGTGAATGGAGAAGCTCAGAATGATCCTGCTCAACTAATAGAGCTCCTAGAGTTTTATAAAGGTCAGGTACGTATAGAAGGTATTGCCTCTAACGGTAGCACGCAGTTTTTAAGCTTCACGTTTCGGTAGCTCATTTGTTTTCGTTTATTAATGGCATCGGCTTATTAAATGATTACTTTGACTACCTATCTAAAAAGAAAGGGACTTTTAATGTATACATTGATTAACCGTTTAAAGAGGGGTTAATCAATCTTGTAAAAATTCTTATAATTATAATATCCTGTATTATAAAATAAGCTAAATGACTAGGCCATAGACACTTTGAACTCACTGGTCTCGTGAAATTCTATCTCTGGATTGTTAGATTTGGCCATTTGCAATAGATAAGCTGTTTGAGCTAAGTATACTAGATTTTCATCTTTGTCTAGCACCACATCTTGTGGTTTGTATTTTATGAACTCAGCTATCTTGTCTTTATCTCCCGTCATCCAACACGCTTTGTGGTAGTTTACAGAATCAAATCTAGCTTTGGCATTATACTCGTGCTCTAGTCTATATTGTATAACCTCAAACTGTAATTCACCTACTACACCTATTATTTTTCTATTACCAGGTTGTTGTGTAAATAGCTGAGCTACACCTTCATCTGTAAGCTGGTTTAAACCCTTCTCTAGCTGTTTGCTCTTCATTGGGTCCATATTAACTACCTCTCGGAATAGTTCAGGACTGAAGCTTGGAATCCCTTTAAACACGAGCTCCTCTCCTTCTGTAAGTCCATCCCCAATTTTGAAATTTCCTGTATCGTATAATCCTACTACATCTCCCGGGTATGCAAATTGAGTTACTTCCTTGCTATCTGCTAAGAAAGTATACGGATTACTAAAACGCATCTTTTTACCAGTACGTGGATGAATGTAAAAGGTATTTCTCTCGAAAGTTCCGCTACACACCCTCAGAAATGCAATTCTATCTCGATGATTTGGATCTAGATTAGCATGTATTTTAAAAACAAAACCAGTCATTTTTTTCTCGTCTGGTTCTACTTCCCGTTTATCTGTGGGCCGTGGTCTAGGCGATGGAGCTATTTTTACGAATGTATCTAGCATCTCTTGTACCCCAAAATTATTGAGTGCAGAACCAAAAAATACAGGAGCTAACAGTCCCTCTTCATAAAGCGAAACATCAAAAGGCTCAAAAACACCATTGATCAACTCTACATCTTCTCTTAGTTGATTAGCGTCATCCTCTCCTATTATTTTATCTAATCGTTCATCCTCTATGTTATCTATTTGTACATAGTCAGCAGCCTTTTTCGTTTTATCCGCTTCAAATAGGTTTAATGAGTTATCGTGGAGAAGAAATACACCTTTGAATCTTCGCCCCATGTTAATAGGCCAACTAAGTGGTCTTGTGGTGATTTGCAGCTCATTTTCTAACTCTTCTAGTATATCGAAGGGATCTTGACCTTCTCTATCCATTTTATTTACAAAGATGATAACTGGAGTATTACGCATTCTACATACCTGCATTAGTTTACGAGTTTGGGCCTCTACTCCTTTTGCTACGTCTACTACTAGTATTACACTATCTACTGCGGTAAGTGTACGATAGGTGTCTTCAGCAAAATCCTTGTGCCCAGGCGTATCTAAAATATTGATTTTCTTACCCTTGTACTCAAAACTCATCACCGAAGTAGCCACCGAAATACCACGCTGCTTCTCTATCTCCATAAAATCGGAAGTCGCAGTTTTTTTAATTTTATTACTCTTTACTGCACCCGCAGTTTGAATAGCACCCCCAAAAAGTAGAAGCTTCTCCGTAAGCGTAGTTTTACCTGCATCTGGGTGAGAAATGATTCCAAATGTTTTGCGTTTTTCTATTTCAGCTTTTAAACTCATACAAGACTGCAAGATTAGCACATTAGGTACCAATCAAAAAAGAATACCCTTGATAATTCTATACCACAGTACTCACATTGTATAGATGAAAAAAGTATTTCTCATATTTTAATACTATTTCAGTAGCTCAGAGACCTAAATAGATACATTATTATTGTAAATATCAATGCGTAAACATTG
Source organism: Bacteroidota bacterium (assembly GCA_003484585.1). Taxonomy (GTDB): domain Bacteria; phylum Bacteroidota; class Bacteroidia; order NS11-12g; family UBA9320; genus UBA9320. The sequence goes on from DNBZ01000006.1 coordinate 4,100, forward strand.
TATTTTTTTACATTTGCGGCAATGAAGGTACATCAATTATTAATCGCACTTTTAGTCATAAGTTCTTGCTCTATATTCAAGGGTGAAAAAACTCAAAATAAAACTGTTTGGGTAAATAGTGAACAATCTGAATGTGCCACTGGCACTTGTTTGCAAGTGAAATATTCTCAAAAGGCTACCGAATGGACTACGCTCAATCAAAAGATTGAAGGTTTTGAAGCCACCAATGGATTTTTATACCAACTAGAAGTTTCTGAGAATCAAGTACCTAAAGAAGAGGAAGCCACAGATAAACCAACTACGAAACTCAAACTAGTAAATTTACAAGCTAAGCATCCAGACTTAAAAGAAGATGGGATGTACGCATATATCAAAACAAGTATAGGAGATATAGTAGGTAAGCTCTATATCAACAGAGCACCGCTTACCGTTGCCAATTTTGTCGGCTTAGCGGAAGGTACTCTAGAAAATACGGCAAGACCTATTGGTACGCCTTTTTACGATAGTCTAATATTCCATAGAGTGATTCCAGGTTTTATGATTCAGGGTGGAGACCCAGATGGTATGGGCAGCGGTGGACCTGGTTATAAGTTTAAAAATGAGATTCATCCTGAGTTGAAACACAATAAGCCAGGCATATTTAGTATGGCAAATTCTGGACCAAATACCAATGGTAGTCAGTTTTTCATAACTCATAAAGCTACACCGTGGTTAGATGGTGCTTATAATATATTTGGGGAAGTAGTGCTAGGTCAAAATATAGTAGATGCTATGGGAAATGTACCACGCGGCAGAGGCGATAGACCAAATGATCCAATATATATGTCTATAAAAATAATCAGAGTAGGCGATGCGGCTATCAAGTTCAATGCTAACTCTACCTTTAAAATAATGCAAAGGTGAGTAGTCCGATAGAGCGAAAGCAATTTAAATTTAAAGGAAGTAAAGAGAAGCTAATTACGGGGGATCTTACCTATGCCAAGTATGCAGGTGAAGTACCTATAGTCATCTTTACACATGGTTTCAAAGGATTCAAAGATTGGGGAGCGTGGCCACTAGCGGCAGAAATATTTGCGGTAAAAGGATTACCATTCTTCAAGTTTAATTTCTCGCATAACGGTACCACACCAGAAAATCTTACAGATTTTAAAGATCTAGAGGCTTTTGGTAATAATAATTTTAAAATAGAATTAGATGATTTAGGCCTTGTTATAGATTTCCTTGAGAAAAAATCATCATCCTTTGACTTTAGTTGGAACGGTGAGATATTTCTAATAGGACATAGCAGAGGTGGTGCCATAGCACTGCTAAGAGCTGCCACAGATAAAAGGATAACCAAATGTGCTACTTGGGCTAGCGTATCTGACCTAGAGCGATACCTAGAATTAAAAGAGGTGAATAGTTGGCGAAAAGATGGTGTGCACCACATACCTAATGCTCGCACAAACGTAGATATGCCTATCTACTTCCAGTTTGTAGATGCATACGCTCAAAATGCTAAAGAGTTGCACTTAGGCTCTTGCTTAGAAAACATAGACTGCCCACTGCTCATAGTACACGGCGAAAGTGATACCGTAGTACCCTTGACAGACGCACACACTATATATAGCGAGGTACATCACTCCATACTAGTAGAGATAGAAGCCGCAGATCATACTTTTAATACCAAACATCCACTCACAGAAAGAAAGATACCAAACGCATTTGCTGAGTTACTAACGGAAACTATTGAGTTTTTTCAAATGTAAATGAGTAAGAGTGTAGCAATAATCGGAGGTGGAGCAGCAGGTTTTTTCACAGCTATAAACATCGCCGAGCAAAATCCCAATTTAGATGTCACAATATACGAAGGTAGTAACAAGCTACTCACCAAGGTATTAGTCTCTGGTGGTGGAAGATGCAATGTAACTAATACAATATCGGACCCTATCGAACTTACTAAACAGTATCCCAGAGGTCACGACTTCCTATTACCGGTTTTTGAGCAATTTACTTCTGATGATACCGAGCGATGGTTTACAGAACGAGGGGTGCCTTTAAAATGCGAAGACGATGGCCGTAAGTTCCCAAAAACCAATTCCTCTCATACCATATTCAACTGCTTAACCAATTTAGCTAGTAAGCACAATGTTGTGGTAAAACTGAGTCATAGACTAGAGAATTTTACTCATGTAGAACATGGATGGCAGCTAGAATTCAATAGACTAGCCGTGACTTGTGACTACTTAGTTTTATGTACCGGGAGCAGTCCTAGTATTTACAATTTATTAGGTACTAAGGACATTGAAATAGTACCTCCTCTCCCATCATTGTTCACTTTCAAGGCTAAAGATCATAGTCTAGTAGATCTGGCAGGAGTGAGTGTAGAAAAGTCATCTGTTAGTATAAAAGAAATAAAAAATAGCAGTGAAAATGGCCCATTGCTAATAACACATTTAGGGTATAGTGCCCCTGCGGTAATAAAAATTAGTGCTTGGTACGCTAGAGAACTCTCACAGTTGGACTATCGATTTACACTAGTCATTAATTGGGGCTCTTATGATGCCCATATGCTAAGAGAGCTTTTTAAAAGCTATACGGTAGACAGACCAAAGGAACGAATCATGTCTTGGAAAGAACATGGATTATCCAAAAGACTATGGCTTCATCTGTGCCAAGTAGCAGAGCTGAAAGAGTATACTAACTGGTCTGAGATTGGAAAAAAAGGTATACAGAGATTAACCTCTGCTCTGTGCCAGTTTGAATCTCAAATAGCAGGTAAAAGCACTTTCAAAGAAGAGTTTGTAACAGCTGGGGGAATAGACCTTAGTGTTGTAGAACCTGATTCATTTAAAATAAAAGGACAGCCCAATTTATATGCTGCTGGTGAGTTACTCAATATAGATGCTGTAACCGGAGGATTCAATTTTCAAGCCGCTTGGAGCGGTGCTTTCATAGCTGCTAGAAGCATTGCTTTGCATAGTCAATAGTGAATTTGATTTTTTTTAACGAGATTTGTATCCCTCATGAGCAAACACGTTTATCTAGTTATAGCTTTTATTGGATTCCTGAGCACCTCTATTGCCCAAATTCCAGAACTTAATGTACTCAAGTCTAAAGCCTCTCAATCTGCCACAGGCATAGAAAAGGCTAGACAATTTTATAATAGTGGAGACTATATAGTGGCCGAAGCCATGCTCTATTCTGAGTTAGAAAAAGGAAATTTCACTCCTAATGATTTCTTACTATTCGCCAACACACTGAACATAGATGACAAACCAGCTCTAGCTAAAGAATTCTACAAAGTGTACGCTAAAGAATCTAATAGGCTCACAATCAGTGAACAAATAGACCAGGTGCTAAGTAGCAATGTTAGCTATCCTGCAAATCCTGTGATTACTAACTATCAAGTAAGTAATCCTACCGTTTTTCGAGATAAGCTATACACAGAACTAAATGGCCTAATGATGATGTATGATCAAGATTGTGATGGCAACTTGAAGAATAGAACAGAAGTGCTGCAGGGTATAACAGATATACCTTTTGGTTCTATATCTTACTTTGATAATGGTAATAAAGCTGTGGCTAGTTTCATAAGCAGAGCTAGGAATACATCTAGCCTATATCTGCTGAATAAGAGTAAAGGGAAATGGAAAAAGCCAAGTAAGATATTTGAGGGTAATGCGAACTATGCATTTCCACATATGGATGTAGCCACTAATACACTCTACTTTTCATCTGACAAGGAAGGCGGATATGGAGGTTATGATGTGTACATCAGTAATTTCAATGGTGCTAGTTTTGATAACCCTGTTAATATGGGTGATCATTTAAACTCAGCTGGAAATGAGATTAATCCAACTATTACGGAAGATTGGCTATATGTAAGTTCTAATGGTCACGTATCTAAGGGTGGTTATGATCTATATAAATACAAAAATTTAGGAGATTTTAATATTATATTCTTAAACTGTATAGAGCTTAATACGCAACAAAATGAACTCTCGCTGATACCACTGAGTAGAACTAAGTTCTTAATAACCCGTGAAGTGAATGGAGAGAATAAGCTCCTGAGTGTTGATAAGCCCAAAGTCGTAAGCTCACTCTTCGGTAATGTGATAGACCAAAAAGGCAGTGGAATTGCTAATGCTTACATTATAATGAATGCTGATGAAGGCATGGGGATATTTGCAGTCACAGATGTGAACGGTAACTTTATATATAAATCTGATAAAAATATTGCAGAATTTGAAGGCATAGTAATGGCAGACGGCTATGAGAGTAGCAGTTTCAAAACAGCATTAGATCAAAACCTATCGGTACAACTAACCAAGATAAAACCTATAGAAATATTAAAGGTATTAGAGAGACAGACACAAGCCCAATCAACTTCAGAATCTTTGTCAAATGGGGTAGACAATATAAGTGTTAAATCTACAAAAAGAGAAGTTATTGTCTCAGAATTCAGCGAAGAGAGGCAACCTTCTTCTTCTAGACCAGATAGAGGTTTATACTATATTATCATAGGATCTTCCTATAGTTATGCTCAAGCATATGACTTTTGGACTAGGTGGTTGCCTTCTTTTAACGGTGCAGAAATTCTAGAATATGATAATGATCTCTATAGAATTGCCTTTTACGCTGGGTCATCAGAAGAACAGGCTATGCAAACGTTTAATGAGTCTAGACTTAAGAAAAAAGACATCTGGATCCTAAGACCCAAAAACTAGTATCTTAGCATTCTTCGGGGCATTTTCATTTGCCATAGTCCGTTTCCATAAGTGCTTACTATTATTTTTCGATTTTCTATATCAATCACGAATAGCTATTGGGGGTATTTTACCTTCTAATCTGATCCATTGATCTAATTTATCGTTTTTGTAAAATAGGCCACCTAATGAAGCTAATATTACGCCTGAAGAGTTTGGTATGTGCTCTATTTTGAAAGTTTCGAAAGGTGGAATTTCCGCTGATATATTCTTCCAAGTCGTCCCTCCATCCACACTTTGGTATACCTTATTAAGATATGAATCATCCATTTTACCTAAAGAAACGTAAATCTCATTTAGATTACTAGGATTAGAGCTAATAGAGGTAACATAGTGCCAAGCTAATATGGGCAGATTCTGAGTGATGTCTATCCAAGACTCTCCCCCATTTATACTTTTAAAAAACTTACCTGATAGTTTTTTAGAATTCCAAGTAGGTTGGTCATAAGCGAAGAACATTTGATTTGGATTTTGATGATTGATATCTATATCCATTATCATTTGTAGCCTATTTCCTAATCCTTTAGAAAGATCTGTCCAAGACTCTTCATGGTAATGCCATAGCTGATAACCTACGTAGTACAAAGTGCTATCTATAGGGTGTTTGTATAGTTTAGCGGTAAATGGATTAGTACCCGTTGGAGGGTGGCAGGAGCTATACCTTTTGGCCTGTATATTATCTATTTGTCTTAGCCTTCCTCCTATGATTATATAGATTTTATCCCCTATTTGAAGAGCATCTCCGCCATCTCCATAGAACAAGCCAAGGTGAATCCACTCCCCATTGTGATAACTAAAATACCCCATGTCTTGTGTCCCCATAAGCACACTATTGTCGGCCAGTATATCTATA
>DNBZ01000190.1 GCA_003484585.1 Bacteroidota bacterium
TCCGCCTACTCCTGAACAACTACTACAGACGGAATTTGATGATCTTAGAGCTGCAAGTCTAAGTAAGCAAAAAGGCACTTATATGCAGAACATTGCCTCTTTCTGGATTGAACACAAGCTACATAATCAAGATTGGAACGAATTGTCAGATCAAGAAATCCTCGATCTCCTCACTCAGATTAAAGGTGTTGGAGAGTGGACGGTACAAATGATTCTCATGTTCTCTTTAGAAAGGGAAGATATACTACCAGTAGGTGATCTTGTTATTCAACAGTCGATGGTCAAACATTATGGTATAAAAGCTGAAAAGAAAAAAGAATTATATGCCAAAATGTATGTTGCAGCTGAACCGTGGATACCTTACAGAACAATTGCCTGTCGGTACCTATGGCGAGCCAAGGATTTGGACTAACTTTGTGGTATATTTATAAGCTCATCAATTTTAAACTAAGATAATGCGAATTGACATTGTTAGATAGATCGATAGCACCACAGATACATAATATTGCTTCTTTACAATTTCCCTCTGTAGAAAGATATCTACTAGATAATGGTATAGAAGTTGTCGAAGTAAACCAAGGAACACAAGACATCGTACATATAGAAGTAATCTATGATGCAGGTCGACCTGTGGAAGACAAGCAATTAGCTTCTCGTATCACTGCTGCTATCCAAAAAGAAGGGACCAAAAGTTTCAGCTCTGAGGCGTTAGCTGAAAAAGTTGATTACTATGGATCTAGTATCAATAGTGGATCCAATCTAGATTATAGTTACTTCTCTGTTTTTGTTCTTAGTAAGTTTTTTAATGAGGTAATGCCTTTGTTCGCAGAAGTATTACAAGAGCCTACGTTTCCAGAAGGTGAATTAAAAACTCACAGAGAGATCACTCTAGAAAAACTCAAGTCCAATATGGCAAAGAGTGATCTGGTCTCATACCGTAAGATTACCGAAGAAATGTATGGTTCAGAACATGCATATGGATATAATAGTAGCGAAGAAAACATCTTAGCGATTCAAAGGTCTGACCTCATTCATCACTTCACTAATTATCAATCGAGTGATAGATGTACGATCATAGTGAGCGGAAAAATAAATGAAAACGTACGATCAATAATCAACGCGAACTTAGGCCAGGTAAAAACTACATCAAGTAACAAACAATTCCAACCACCTACGATACCAGTACACCAAGCACATCACAAAATTCATAGCTCACAACAGCATCAGACTGCGATAAAAATAGGTCGCAAAATGTTTAATAGAAGCAATAAAGATTTTGCTCCCATGTTTATGCTAAATACTGTATTAGGCGGATATTTTGGATCTAGACTAATGGAGAGTATTAGAGAAAATCTAGGTTATACTTACAATATTTATTCTTCGTTGGAACCTCTAGTGTATGATGGTTATTTTACCCTAAACACTGAAGTAAGTAACGAACTAGTCGATCCTACTGTCGCAGAAATTTATAATCAGATCTCTATCTTACAAAACGAAAAAATATCAGCTCGAGAACTCGATATGGTACGCAACTATATCATGGGGAATTTTCTCAATATGATAGATGGACCATTTAGAGTAGCTAATGTTATGAAGACTCTAAGCGTAAGTAAAATGGAAGTCGAAGAATACGAAGTTATTGTTGATCAAATATACAATTGCACCACAACACAAATACAAGACATGGCTCAGAAATATCTTCAAAGAAAAGATATGATAGAGGTAATGGTAGGAAGTAATTTTTAATGCCCTTGAATAATATAATTTTTTTAGAAAGGTCTATTTGGAAGATTAAAGAGACGATTTGTAATCAAAAAAAAGAATTTTACTCCGCTCTATCACTAATATACGCTCTGAGATCTGCCAACTGTTGATCGCTCATTTTTTCACTAGTATACTGCGGCATATAAGATCTTTTACCCGACTTAGAGGGTACTCCCCATCTAATTACTTGGTATATAGATTTTCTACTATAGCCATCAGCTTTTCGATTAAGATACCTATGTGTGATTGCATGATCATCCATCTGAAAAAAAGAGTACTTACCCTTTTCGTGACAATGAAGACAACTGTTTCTGTATACAAGCATTCCCATTTTTGAATCCCCTTCGTGCATAGTTCCTGCTTTTCGATCAGCAGGCGGAGGTACAAATGTCGCCGGTGAACCTCGCAAATATTTTTGGTTAATTATTAACTGTGCTACTTGCTTCTCTCCGTTTCCTGATAAAACGTCTTCGATTATAGCCTTCTCTGTTGCTGCCAAATCAAGGTCTTTCATCTGTAACTCTTTCGTCCACATATAAGCAAGTATAGATTCTAATTCCCAATCATCTAATGATCTTCCCTGTGCACATTCTACTGCACAGAGTTGTATGGCTCCACGCAAATCATTGCGAGCGGCATCTACTAAATCACCATACTTTTTATAATAATCTCCGTTGTAATACGTGTCTCTATTTACTGCACCATACAAAGTAGTTGCTTGTAGAAATGGCATATCTCTATCGGAAACATAAGACAGTCTTGCTTCTGGATCACTTACGGTAAGATCTGGATCTTCGCGTTGCGTATTATGGCATGATGTGCAGACAAAGTGCTTACTCTGTTGACCTGTATTTCCTCCACCAGGCTTTGGTGCAAATCCATTTTCTACAATAGACCTACCTGCTTCTGCAGATACACCAGAAATAGACATATTAGGACGCTTTGCACTATAGTCTACTCCAAGCTCCTCAAGAACTTCTATTACCGACTTGTCCGTGATCTTATCTACTGACTTATATGTCCATGCCACTACTAAGATAGTCCCTATAAATGCTAAAGCTACTTTATATATCATGTTATTTTTTGACTTATTTCCAAAGGCCAAAAGCGTAAGTCAGCCTTTTTTAATTCTTACAAAATGATTTTTAAACCATTATTAATTATATAGTTTAATAGTAATTCTTAAATCACTTCACTCTACAATTTAAATAATCTAGCAATCGTAAAGCCGAATCGATATTCACCATCTAACCAATTGGTCCGAGTATATGGTAGGTAATCTGTCTCGTTGATACCTTCTGCATTTGTTAAGTTTATGAGAAATACATGTCCTCCACCTGTCTCCCACTCTAGTCCAATTCCTACAATTGGATAATATCCATTTTCTATGGTGCGTAGTTCAGATATTGGATAATTAAAATCTAAAACAACTCCTAGTGCCTTAGTGAAATTAATTCTACTAGATAGAGATATACTTACCAGATCATTTACATCATTAAATGGGACAATATTTCTATATGTCCATCCACCTCCACCTTGTATTGAAAAATATGGAGAAAATTTCTTGGCAAAAAGTACTTGAAGGTGATATGACAACCTATGTGCACCTTTGTCAAACGAACTTAAGGATCCTTGTGTAGGCGTCTTAGCTTGTGTGCTTACTGTACCCGCTGCCAATACCGTTATGCTAAATGGTTTATTCCCCCCCTCTTCTTGCTGCATAAGGCGAAATTTAGTGAACGTATTAACGTTCTGTCTTAGTGGCCCAGCACCCTTTGCACGATTAATCCCAACCATCCATTCATCTGTCAACCCATAGTCGAATCCTATTGCTACATCAGCAGCATTCTCTAAACCGTAGAGAGTCTTCCATCCTCCGCTTTCACCGGCAATGTCTCCAAATCTATGTCCTACCCTGAAATCCATCATTCCAGCCTTGAGGGTCTCTATACTATGAGTATTGACTATACGTGTGTCCTTAAAGGTTTGATAGACAACTTCTTGAGCGAATAGACCTAATGTAAGACAAGTAAAGAAGAAGACAAGTATAAGTGATCGTTGCATATTAGTTTCTATTTTGGAAAGTGTTTTGTGGAAAACTAATTATTAAACTAAAACTCACTGAAGCCGTTTTGCTCCCAGCATTTAAGTAAATTTATCTCTTCTTCCGACAGAGAAGTAGCCCCAGCTGCATATGATGGCGGCATATCCCTAGAAATAAATACTCTCGACGAAAATGCCCCACTAAAGAGATAGGTTTCAATACCAGCAAAATTATTGTAATTATCAAGACTACCTAAACCATTGTGGCATTCTGTATATCCACATGATGCAGAAATAACACCTCTGACATCATCATACACTACAGGTTCTTCACATATTAGTGATTCTGTATCCAACTGATCTTTACTGCATGAAACGATCAGAATAGTCGCCATGATGAGTAACAATATATATTTTATCTTTATAATCATAAATGCCACTTTTTAATAAGTTATCGATTTAGTATTAAACGATTTTGATCAATACTTTGTTAAACTTAATGAATAGTTAAGAACCTATTAAAACTTTTTAAGAGTCATAATAGCCAATAGTACTTGTTAAAGACAAAGTTAAACATTACAAAATACAATTATATGTATCCTGCAGAATTAGTTAAACCAATGTCCCAAGATCTAACAGAATTTGGATTTACAGGCCTAGAAACATCGGAGGCAGTAGTAACTGCTTTAGACCAACCAGAAGGGACTACACTTTTAGTAGTAAACTCCGTCTGTGGTTGCGCTGCTGCCAATGCAAGGCCAGCAGCAAAGATGTCTATCCAAGGAGAAAATAAACCAACAAACTGCTACACAGTATTTGCTGGCGTAAACAAAGAGGCTACGGAGAAAGCTAGAGAATTTTTGCTTCCTTACCCTCCCTCATCCCCTGCGATTGCTTTATTTAAAAATGGTAAACTTGTGCATATGATCGAGCGTCACCATATAGAGGGAAGGTCGGCACAAGCTATCGCTGAAAACCTTACAAAGGCATATGATGCTTATTGTAAATAAGGTTGGTATTTTACAATTTGGTTTTAAAAACAAACTAAACCCAAAAGACTGATCGTTGCTTCATGTAGTGATCAGTCTTTTTATTTCTTGTATAGGTTCGACGTATGTAAAACTTATAACATTTACACTTCAGAATAGACATAAAGAATATGCTGAAAACTAAAATTATAGCTGCGGATCTGCGAAACCTTACGGATGCAAGATATTTTGCAGCATGGCTTGTGGATTATATGTCCTTCAACTTATCTGAAGAATCTGCCAATCTATCCAAAATTAAAGAAATTATGGATTGGGTAGAAGGTCCAATATTCTCAGCGCAATACACAGGTTTAGAAGATCTTCAAAGTATAGAAGCACAGCTAGAAGCCCTCTCGATAAATCATCTCATATTAGGACCATTTGCCAATGAAAATATCATCAACAGTGAATGGCAAGTAACCAAAACCATCTTATTAGACGATGACATTGTAGAACTTGCCTCCGATCGTACTTACATTGCTCAATCTACTGTGACTTTTAGTGAGTTTTCCCAAGATAAGTTGAATACACTTAAAAAACTATGCAACTCTCATAGCATCTATCTTGACTGTGGCTTCTCGTCAGCCGACATACACAGTATTCTCGATATAGGCATAACGGGTCTTGTACTCAGAGGAAGTGAAGAGGAAAAAGTGGGTGTAAAAAGCTACGAGGATCTAGATGAAATACTAGAAGCTTTAGAAGATTAGCAATTCTACTATTTATGCATAAAGCATTGAATATCAATTATCTTTCAAGGCACATATAATGTAAAATCATGTAACCCTTTCTAATGTTCGTCCTTGAACACAAAAAAATCACTATTATTTGTATTCAGATGAAACATTTATATATTTGCACACGCTAAATAAGAATGGCCGCATTCTTTAGTAAAAGTAGGGCGATTAGCTCAGTTGGTTC
>DNBZ01000216.1 GCA_003484585.1 Bacteroidota bacterium
ACGAGCCTAGATTTGGTGGCTTGATATACATCGGCACTCCAAGAGCTGCTTGAGCCTTTTCGTATGTTATTTGGTTTCGCTGTGAGTTGTGGTAAGCTAAGAATTTGCTATTGGCTATCCCCGCTTCGCTAAGTACTCGCTTGGCTACTTCCTTGTCTATACATAGAGCAGAGCCTATAACTCCGGGTCCTACGAAGGGTATGTTCATCGTTTTTAGTAGACCTTGCAGACTTCCATCCTCTCCGCCTGTACCATGTACTATAGGAAATACGGCTGCTAGTTTTGGCAGTTCTGCGTTTGTACTTTGATTTATCAATACACCTCTGTCTCCTCCGGGTAGCAGACTTAGTCTGTTTGCAGAAGGTAAAACCACATTCTCAGCATTGAGCTCTTCTAGAGATTTGGCATACCAACTCCCATCCTTAGCAATAGCTATTGGGTTCAGGGTATATTTAGTATTATCTATCGCTTTTGCTATATTTCTAGCAGAGCGAATAGAGACCTCGTGTTCGGTAGATTTTCCACCGTAGATGATTGCAATGTGTTGTGCCGCCATATATTATTATTTGTACAAATGTGCATCTAGACTTCTTCGCGTTATTCACGCTTATTAGTCTTATGTATGTTTTTAAGACTTTATTCTATCGTAAAATGCTTGTGTATCGTCTCCATAGAGCCATTTCACAACGTTATTTTCCCAAATCTCAGCGTGCTGCTTGCTGTTAATTAGACCTTCTTCTAGGGCTAGGTCTAGTAATTTCCCAGGATAGCTACTTTGTTTTTCACTTTCCATCTCACCCAAAGGGTAAGGGTCGTCTAATCCCATAAGTATCTGATCCGTAGTTTTTTGTCTACGAAGCATTACCTCAAAAGAAATAGTATCGTGCACTAAAGTGTCGAAGTATATGTTAGGATGTCCCACAGCCTTTCGTGGACGTTCCATTCCTTCGAAAAGGTCTGGTCTGCCATCAAAACCTTGGGTTCTTCTTCCTAGGTTTATATGATTGAGCTGCCCTCCGTGTGCAAAGCACGTTCGTATATTGGGATACTTCTCATAATACCCATTCAGTGTGTAGAAGTGATAGGAGTCTGCACATTGGGCTAGCATCCAGATCAGGTGAAATCTCCACGATGTATCTTCTAGTTTTATAAATTTCTCTCCGTCATAGGGATGTACCTCTATGGCTAGCTTGTATTTGTTTGCTAGTTCTAGTATAGGCTCAGTTTCTTTATTGAAAATCACCCTCCATTTACCAGCGGTATTGAGATAGTGAGTAGGTAGGCAGAGTACTTTCATACCCAGTTTCTCTACACATCGCTCTATTTCCCATAGAGCACTTTCCACGAAACCTGCGTGTACTACAAACCCAGTGGTAAACTTTCCATTATTATCTGCTTGTACCTCTGCATTAAAATCATTTTGAAATCTTAAAGCCTGCTTCATGTCGCTCTGTGTGAGCCCATTACCGTATAGCTGCGATAGGTTTAGTACTACTGCGTGGTCTATCTTGTTCTCATCCATCCACTCTAGTTTTTCGTTTAAGAAAAAACTGTCTGCAGTGATAGGCCTAGACCAGTTTTTTTGACGCATAAACTTACGGTCACTGTCTATCCAAAAGATTTCTTTGTCTTTCATGAACTTGGGTATTTGCTCAGGATAAGGCAGCAGGTGTGAGTGTCCGTTTATTTTCATTGATTATTGGTTTTCGCGAATGTACTACAGCTAAGTAGATACATAAAGCTTTGTTTTAAAAATGTGCTAAACCTATTTTAAGGCTTTGAAATATTTGAGCGTAGCAGACTTTCCTTCTTTGTAGAGAATATCCTGCTGCTCCTTGGTTAAGCTAAAGTTGGTTATAGCAATTCCTTTATTTTTAATAATAACCGTAGTTTTATCACTTTCTAGTGTTTTAAAAAAGTCTACGTCTTGAGCATTGAGCACTGTGCGAAAGAGATGCTTAAGGTATGAGCTGACATCATTAAAATCTAGTCCGTCATCTTCTTCGTTGATGTCTAAGAAAAAACCAAGTGTTTTATCCAAATCTTCAAAGGCTGTGATAGGGTAGTTATAGAGCACTCCGCCATCTACATAGATGTGATTATTAGGTTTTTCATCAGGAAATTTCCACGCATCAAAGAAAAGAGGAATGGACATGCTAGCACGGATACTCTCAGCTATTTTAACGTCTGGCGTCTTTTCTAAGGAGAATTCTGTAAGGGTGGCAGTGTTAAGGTCTGAGGCAAATACTTTGAGTGTTTTATATCCCAGCTCCTCTAGCTCTGCAAAGGTTAGGTGCTTATTGCCAGTCTTTTGTTCTATGATTTGTTGTAGCCAGGTTAGAAGTTTTTCTCCTCTGTATAGGCCATACTTAGTAGTGAGCTTCAGTGGGTTTAGATCATCTTGAAACTTTTTAAAATTGGTATCTCCTAGTACTTCTACTATCTCTTTGGAGGAGTAGCCCAGGCTAATAAGTGCAGCGGCTACGGCACCAGCAGATGTTCCTGCTGTTCGTTTTACCTGACTAAGTATTCCTTGTTTCTCTAAGGCTTCTATGGCTCCGGCGTATGCTATGCCTAGCACTCCGCCACCTTTAAATACTAAGTTTTCTATTGTACGTGTCATCCTTTTCTTAAAAACTGCTCAAAGATATACATCGTAGTTTGATGTATGAGCGTAACTCGATGAAGATGGATGAAAATAGTTTGGACTACCTAGGCTATATCCCTGCGGCGTTCCGTTTCCTTTTCTATTATATTGGCTACCGAGCGGAAATTATGGCGAATGGTATTCCAACGGTCAGGATACTTACCGAAGAGTTCGAAAGTCTTCTTGGCGTGCTTATTCAGAGCATCCGTGATACTGGCATTACTCACCGGTGGGGAGCAGTGATTTCCTATATTTTTACCGATCACACTCAGACCTTTGTCCTGTGCTATGTTAGCCGCTGCCTCATATCGGTCTAGTAGTTTGTAGGTCTTAGCGTATCTACCCAGTTGCATTTCATCTTCATTGGCATAAACCACTGACTTAGAACTGCTAGTGAAACTTGCTAGGTGAGAAGGGGTGAGGACTATCTCACGCTCATCTTGTATCAAGGCAAGGTTTAGCTCTATCTTTACGTGTCGCTCCAGGTTGGGTTCTAGTTGGTCAAAAGGAAGTCTGTACTCCTTTAGTTCATCTACAAACTCGCGACTCATTCGTATTTCTACGGTATACTTTTTCTGTAACTTATTTACTATCAGCTGTATAAACTGGCTTATGGCTACTTCGTAGTTTTGACTTTGTATGCTAAGTTGCTTCTTAGTCTCGGCTATCTCCACAGTCGCCATCAGATTACTTCTGCCTATGTCTTTTAATATATCCTTGTCCTGATTTCTAATATGTAGTAAGCTATCTATAAAACCTCTTATCGTTCGTTCAAACTGTTTCTTTTCTGCTGCTAGTAGATACTTGTCTTTGGCTAGTCCGTAGGGCATTAGTTGTACTAATAGGAAAAGGGTGCAGTCTTCTACCTGTATATTCCTGAGTAGCAGAAAGTCTCGCTCCAGTTCCATCTCTAGTAGAGTTTGACCTATTTGTTGCTTCTTGCTAAAAGGAGTTTCATTAATAGCATACCATCCCGTATTGCTAGTGGCTAAAAAGTGGGAGAGTGAAGCTGGAAGTGAATTAACATATTCTCCTTTTTCTGTTTGAATAAGGACAGTGCCATTGTCGTATTGAGCTATACAATAGATATGATGTGCCTGTGCTAAAGAGCTAGATATGAAATCTGCTAGCAACTGCTGAGGCGGTATATTACTACTTAATAACACTGTGAATACTCACGAAGGTAAGGGAATTAAGCAAAACATTAAGCTTAATTAAGTATTTAAGTTAGCTTGATTTAAGTGGTTTACGGCAAAGTTAAGTAATGTAGTTTTTGCTTAATTATCATAAAATCAGAGTATTATGATAATAATATTGCCACAGATTAAGGAGTTAAATAAAGTAAAGATTAAGTAAAATGGAAGCAAGAATCACAGTAGAGCAGTACTTTATGTACGAGGTAGTAGCTACTTTTAATGCAGTAGTAGAGTGGGTAAAAGGTGAAAACCGTAGTATGAGTCAATGGAAAAGTCAGGTGGCTAAGCTGAAAAAAGCGTTTCACTATTTTATGTTGGAGCTAGAAGTAGATGAGTTCAAAGACTTAAGACTACCTAGTGAGAAGCAATCGACTGAGGGAGTGGCCAAGTCAAAAGTTAAAGCCAAAAGTAGGAGAGGTGTAGGAGTAGCTTCTAAAGTAAAAACAGTAGGCAAGCAGCTACAATTATTCTTTATCAAAACGGCAAAGTCATCAATACTAAGATGTGTTATCGTGATAGAGGAGGTCTCTCAGTGGTGTGCCAAGCAGCTTATGGGAGAAGTAGAAGACTTTGAAAATAAAAAACGGAAATAAATACAATTCTCTTTCTTACGTTATATGCTATCTAAACGAACTAGAGGGATCTCTATTTCTGGGCTACAGTATCATTCTTTAGAATGTAAGAGATGGATGGAATTAGGAACTAACTGTTGACGATGTTGTGCGTTTAAGTTGATCTGTTTACTGCAAAAGCTTAGGTTTAAGTAGCGTTAAGCGTTTATCTAGCCTTGTATTTTTTATAAAGTGCTCTCGCTATACCATCGGAGAGACCCACCTTAGGAATGTAGATCTGCTCAGCACCTAGCCAATCTGCGGCAGTAAGAAAGATCTGAGAAGCAGGGATAATAACATCTGCACGATCTGGATTAAGTACAAATCGAGTGATCCGTTCATCATAGTCTACGGCGTCTAGTTCTACTTTGAAAGCAGCTAAATCTACCGTATTAATGAAGTAGTCATTTTGTTGTTTGCGGAGCACCTTTAGAATTTTATTGATGTTGCCACCAGTACCTAGAATTGGAGTGCCCGATTTTAGAAGTTGATGCTTGTCAAACCATTCTTTCATTTGATCCCATAGAGCAGAATCTACAGCATCATGAAGCAGTCTTACAGTACCTATCTGTAGCGATATAGAATCTACTTTCTTTGCGTTTTTGATGTATGAGAGTTCTGTACTTCCTCCGCCTACATCTATGAACACGGCACCTTCAAAATGAGGCATAAAGTCTGGCAAATCTGCAAATGATATGGTATCTGCTTCTTGCTCGCCACCTATTATCTCTAGGTCTATATCAGCATAGCCTTTTATCTCTGATATGATAAATGGGCTATTGCTAGCTTCTCGCATAGCACTTGTGGCGTATGCTCTATAGTCTAAGACTTGGTGTACATTCATCAGGTGCTTAAACGAACGCATGGTCTTGATGAGTTGATCAGATTTCTCTTCTCCTATTTTTCCGTGGATAAAAGCGTCTTCTCCTAATCGGATAGGCACACGCACTAGGGATAGCTTTCGAAATATAGGACCTTCTTTAGTTTCGAATACATTGGTGAAAAGTAATCTAACAGCATTGGAGCCTACGTCTATGGATGCGAATTTATATAGTTTCAAAATAGTGGCACGAATATAATTTTTTTGTGCTGTAGAATAATAGAGGTTGCTATATTTGCAGCCCCGAAAGGGGGAAAGTAGAAAGATAACTACTAAAATAAATATCTAAATATGGCTTC
>DNBZ01000270.1:0-9574 GCA_003484585.1 Bacteroidota bacterium
CCTGTCACGCCCTGCGGTGGAAGCTGGGGAGCGTTTGGGGTTTTTGCCTGGAGATATGAAAGACAAGGTAGACCCTTATCTAAGACCTCTATATGATGCTTTGGCAGACATGATTCCTCCAGAAAAATGCAAAGCCTATATAGAGAAGGGTATTATAGAAGTAGCTCCCCTTGCATTTATGCGAGGTAGAACGCTTAACAACTGTTTTGCAATACTAGATGAAGGTCAAAATGCGACTAACACACAACTGAAGATGTTCCTTACTCGTATGGGGCCCATATCTAAAGTAGTGGTTACTGGCGATGTGACCCAAATAGATTTACCACCACGAACCGCTAGCGGTTTAGAACCGGCCCTTAATTTGCTCAAAAATGTAAAGGGCATTGGCATAGTAAAGTTAAACGAAAACGACGTGGTACGACATAGACTAGTAAAGGATATTATATTGGCTTATAACAAATCATCAAACTCGTAAGATTCACTTTTCTTTTCATTGCTAAAAATCCGCCAACTTTTAATCTAGATATTTTTGGATTTTTCTTTGGTAGTTTTCTAAAAAAGTCCTACTCTAACCACGAGAGTACAGATTCTATACAACTCGCTGTATTCCAAATAATTACGCCTACCAACAGACCCTATTTGAAAACTGTCTAAATTGAAAAAATGTGCATATCTAGAATATGCTCATTTTAGCGAGCACCTATATTTGCCCCTGCGTGCAAACACGCTTTTAACTGAATGTATAAACCAAAAAAACACATCGCTTTCACAGCACTTTTTACATCCATAAGCACCTTATCATTTTCAAAAAATAATATGTCATCATTTTATTCAGAATCTACGTTTCTAGCGTTGATCATTCTTTCGGTAGTATTAGCAGCTATCGCTGCATTACTTTTCGGAATTAGAAAACACCTGAAATCTCTTAACGAGGAAAAAAATCCAACAGCTAAAGAGCCTACCTTTTACGAGAGTAAAATTTATCCTGTAATATCTAAATGGAATCCTACCATAGCTACTCTAGTAATAGCAGGTTTCTTATTGGTAGTACTTGGGGCCTTTGGTTACAAATTTGGTATGGACGAAGTAGGCGTGCAGCAAGGATACGCTCCTAATCAGCCTATCAACTTCAGTCATAAGATACACGCAGGGCAGTATGAGATAGACTGTAAGTATTGCCACAGTACGGTAGAGAAATCTAAATCTGCTAGTATTCCATCTTTGAATACTTGTATGAATTGCCACAAGTATGTGAAAGCAGACGAAAAGTATAACGGTAAGACGTCTCCAGAAATTCAAAAAATATATGATGCCATCGGATATGATGGAGATAATATGGAGTATATAGAAGGATACGAGCAAAAACCAATAAAATGGATCCGTATACATAATCTACCAGACTTAGCTTATTTTAACCACTCACAACACGTGGTAGTGGGTAACCTAGAGTGCCAAACATGTCATGGCCCTATACAAGAGATGGAAAAAGTAGAGCAGTTTGCTACTTTACAAATGGGATGGTGCATAGACTGTCACAGAGAAAGAGGTATAGACTCAGAGAATAACGAATACTACGAGGAAGTTCATAAAAATATGATAGCCGAGGGTAAAGACTACGTAACAGTAGCAGAGAATGGCGGCTTGGAATGTAGCAAGTGCCATTATTAATTTTTTAACTTAAAGAAAAAAACGAATCATGTCTTCAAATAAATATTGGAAAGGTGTAGAAGAGTTAGAGCAAACACAAGAGTTTGTTACTTCTAATGCCAATGAATTTTCAGAAGGACTACCTTTAGATAAAGTCTTTGCAAACGATGACTCTACTAGAGCAAATCGTAGAGACTTTTTGAAGTACTTCGGTTTTGGCCTTGGGGCTGTAACCTTAGCTGCTTGTAATAAGGCTCCCGTGAAAAAAGCGATACCGTATACTGAAAAACCAGACAACGTTACTCCAGGAGTACCTTTATACTATGCTAGTAGCTCTGTGAGCAATAGCGAAGGTTTCCCAGTTCTAGTAAAAGTACGTGAAGGAAGACCCATAAAATTTGAACCTAATAAGGAAGCTACATACTTTGGTGGTGGTCTTGATGGTTTAGGTCATTCTGCTATACTTTCTTTATATGATACTAATAGACTGAAAGGTGCTATGGTAGCTGGCAAAAGAAAAGTGCAAGAATGGGCTGATTTTGATAAAGAGGTAGTGGCTGCACTAGATAAAACTGCTGCAAGTGGTAAGGCTATAGCTGTAGTAACTAACGGTAGCACTAGTTTAGTTACTAACCAGGCTATCGCAGATTTTAAAGCAAAATATAGTAATACCAACGTAGTGGCTTATGAGCCAATATCTTACTCAGGTATTATAAGAGCAAATGAAACTGCTTTTGGAAGTGCTGTAATACCAGCTTATAATTTCCAGAATGCAGATGTTATAGTAAGTTTTGGTGCAGATTTCTTAGGTACTTGGATAAGTCCAATTAAATTTCACTCAGACTATGGTAAAAACAGAGTACCTAAGGATGGTAAAATGTCTAAGCATTTCCAGTTTGAGTCTTTGATGTCTCTTACAGGTTCTAATGCAGATGTCCGTGTACCTATAAAAATGAGTAATGTAGGCAAACACCTAATAGCACTTTATAGAGAGCTAGGTGGAGCTACTCCTCAAAACGGAATGGAAACTGCTGGCAACAGCATAAAACAAGCTGCCGAAGAGTTGAAAGCTGCTCAAGGTAGAGCACTTGTAATATGTGGTAGTAATGATGAGCAACACCAATTATTGGTAAATGCCATCAATACTATGTTGGGTAGCTATGGTTCTACTATAGATACTACTAACTACTACAAAGGACAAAGTGCAGACGAAAAGAATTTTAATGCATTTCTAAAAGAAGCAGCCAATGGTTCTTATGGTGCTGTGATTACAATAGGAGCTAATCCTGTATATTCTCACTCACAGGCAGAAGCAGCATATACTAAAATACCTGTGCGTATTAGTACTGCTATCACGCTTGACGAAAGTTCTGAAAACTCAACTCATATTGCTACGGGTTTACATCCTTTAGAAAGTTGGGATATACAAGAACCTTATAAAGGTCGTTTTATCTTATCTCAGCCTACTATATCTCCTGTATTCGAAGGAAGACACGTGGCTAGCTCACTAGTAGCTTGGTCTGGTGCCAGTGTAAAAGGAACAAAAGAATACTCACACGCTTATGCTTATGCTAAGAGTGTATTTAATAATAGTATAGGTGGTGATTTTAACAAAGCAATAGAAAGTGGAATTTTAGAAAACACCACTACTGCTAATGTGCCTTCACTTAATGTTACAGTAAATTCTACTATAGACGCAATAGCGGCTAAAAAGAGTTCTGATAAAGAATTAATACTATATCAAAAAGTAGGTGTAAGAGATGGTGCTTATGGTAATACACCATGGGCTCACGAAATGCCAGATCCTATAACCAAAGTAACTTGGGATAATTACCTATGTATATCTATGCCAGACGCAAAAGCTGCAGGATGGGAAACAGGAGATACGATAAAAGTAACTACTCCTTCCGGTAGTATGGAAATGCCTATTCTTATACAGCCAGGACAAACCAAAGAAACGTATGGTATCGCTCTTGGTTATGGTAGAATATTACCAGAAGAGGTTCAAAACGATTTGAAGGACCTTGGACATAATGCATATCCATTGGTAGACATGAAAGGCGGTTTTGCTAACTATACAATAGGTGCTATTACATTAGAAAAGGTAGAAACTGCTAGAGTATATGAATTTGGAATTACTCAAACTCATTATTCTATAGAAGGTAGAGATATAATAAGAGAAGCTAGTTTAGAAGAGTATAGAATAGACCCTAAAGCTGGTCAAAATGTTCATAAGCCTAAGCCTATCTCTCTCTGGGAAGATTACGATTACAGTAAGGGACATCATTGGGCTATGGCTATAGACATGAACTCATGTACTGGATGTAGTGCTTGTATAGTAAGTTGTAGTATAGAAAACAATGTACCTATAGTAGGTAGAGATGAGGTAAGACGTAGAAGAGAAATGCACTGGTTGCGTATCGATAGATACTACAGTTTCGAAGCTCCTGTTAAAAAAGACTTAAGCCTTAGTATAGTACACGGTGGAGATCAGACTGTAGAAGCAGGTGAGCAGATGACCAAAGAAAAGGTAATGGAGGCTTACTCAGATTCGTCTGAAGATAAAGACACTGCGTACGACTACTACCAGAATGTAAGAGTTGCGCATCAGCCAATGATGTGTCAGCACTGTGACAATGCTCCTTGTGAAACTGTATGTCCAGTACTAGCTACTACGCACAGTAGTGAAGGTCTTAACCAAATGACCTATAACAGATGTATAGGTACTAAATATTGTGGTAATAACTGCCCATATAAAGTACGTAGATTCAACTGGTTTAGATATAACGAAAATGAGAAATTCGACTACCACTTCAGTAATGATTTAGGTAAGATGGTAATCAATCCTGATGTTACTGTTCGCTCTAGAGGTGTGATGGAAAAATGTAGTTTCTGTGTACAGCGTATACAAACTGCTAAGCTTACTGCCAAAAGAGATAATCGTAAAATGAAAGCCGATGAATTTACAACTGCTTGTGCTCAGACTTGTCCTTCCAATGCTATTGTATTTGGAGACTTGAATGATGCAAATAGTGAAATTTCTAAGTTGTACAAAGACGATAGATCATACCATGTATTGGAAGAACTAGGTGTAAAACCAAGTGTACAATACTTAAGTAAAATCAGAAATACAGATAATAAAACTAACGCATAAAGCTAAAATCAATCAATATGTATTCAGCAGATATAAGACAGCCACTCGTAACCGGTGGCAAAACTTACTCAGATGTTACAGCTGACATTTGTAGACCGATTGAGAATAAACCTACATCCTCTTGGTGGATGGGTTTCTCTCTAGGTGTACTTTTTCTACTTGTACTAGTAGGTACGCTTACTTGGACGGTATGGGAAGGTATAGGAACTTGGAACACTAACAAGTCTGTAATGTGGGGTTGGGATATCACCAACTTCGTATTTTGGGTAGGTATAGGACACGCAGGAACATTGATTTCTGCTATTCTATTACTCTTTAGACAGAAATGGAGAATGTCCATTAACCGCTCAGCGGAGGCTATGACCATCTTTGCCGTATTCTGTGCAGCAATATTTCCTTTGTTTCACATGGGTCGTGTATGGTTAGGCTTCTGGCCACTACCACTGCCTAATGCATTTGGTTCTCTTTGGGTTAACTTTAACTCTCCCCTACTTTGGGATGTATTCGCCATATCTACTTACCTATCAGTGTCATTAGTTTTCTGGTACTTAGGTCTTATTCCAGATATAGCGACTGTAAGAGATAGAGCAACTTCTAAAGCAAGAAAATTCTGGTACGGATTTTTTGCAATGGGATGGAATGGTTCTGCTAAGTCTTGGGGAAGATATGAAGTAGTAGCATTGATACTTGCGGGTATCTCTACTCCTCTTGTACTCTCTGTACACACCATTGTATCTATGGATTTTGCTACCTCGGTAATACCAGGATGGCACACCACTATATTCCCACCGTATTTCGTAGCTGGAGCTATTTTCTCTGGTTTCGGTATGGTACTTACGCTCTTGCTCATCGCCAGACACGTGATGAACTATCAAGATTATATCACTACAGAGCACTTAGAAGCTATGACCAAAGTTATACTTCTTACAGGTTCTATAGTGGGTGTAGCATATATCACTGAGTTTGTAATAGCTGCCTATTCTGGATATGAATATGAACAGTATGCATTTGCTAATAGAATGTTCGGTCCTTATGCTTGGGCATATTGGACTATGATGTTCTGTAACCTTATGGCTCCTCAAGTATTTTGGAGCAAGTGGGCTAGAACTACTCCTTGGTTCATCTTTGTAGTATCTATCATTGTGAATATAGGTATGTGGTTTGAGCGTTTCGTGATTATCGTAACCTCACTACACAGAGATTTCTTACCAAGTAGCTGGGTTATGTACCACGCCACTTGGGTAGAGGTAGGAATATTCTTAGGAACATTTGGACTATTCTTTACTTGTTTCTTCTTATTCGCTAAATTCTTACCTGTGATAAACATGTCAGAGATTAAAACCATCATTAAAGATAAAGAGTAATATGATTGATAAAAGTATTCAATTAGACAATAGAAAGTTTACTGTAGGCACGTTTGATGACTCAGATAAACTTTTACATGCCGTAGATACCCTTAGAGAAAAAGGTATTAAAATCTTTGATTGCTACACTCCTTTTCCAGTGCATCACTTAGATCATAAGCTGGGCTACCATAGAACTAATCTTACCATAGGAGCTTTCTTATGTGGTATGCTAGGTTCTCTTACAGGGTTTACATTAGCCTATTACATGAATGTAGTAGACTGGCCAATGATAATAGGTGGCAAGCCTCAAGATATAACTGTTGTTACTAGTTTTATTCCAGTAATATTTGAGTTAACTATCTTGTTCACTGCCTTTGGAATGGTAATAATGTTCTTTGCCCGAACTGGAATGATTCACGGTATCAAAGAGGATTTACTAGACCGCAGACAAACAGATGATCATATGCTACTAGCTATTGATAATGCAGAGGATCAAAATTTAAGTAACTCAGAGATACAGTCTTTACTTCAAAGCGAAGGGGCTATAGAAGTAAGAGGGGAAGTAGTTCCTTTCAATACTTCTCATACTATGGAAGATGAGTTTGTATCTAAAGAAGCAGCTTCTTCTGATGTACTAGTAGATAAGGAACCAAAAAAGAAGGTTTCTACCTCTACAGGTAAAAAATCTACTATTAAGCTTTCTGAATCAGAAAGAACAGAAAGATTGAACATTATTAAATCTACAATGGGAGATGCTGGTGGAGCAAAAGATGATCTAAAACTAATAAGTGGTGTGGGTCCCAAATATGAATCTACACTTAATGAGATTGGTATTTATACTTTTGATCAGGTTTCTAAAATGACTCCTGAAGCAATCAAAGCTGTAGAAGAAATCACTAATTATTTCCCTGGTAGAATAGAGAGAGATGATTGGATAAGTCAAGCTAATAATTTAAAGAACAAATAGCACAATGAAGGCAAATACAATATTAAAATACACATTGGTAGCTGGTTTAGCTTCCGTATGCTTAGTTTCTTGTGTGAGCTCTGGAGACAATACAGGTATAGAGTACGCTCCTAACATGTATATCTCTCAGGCATATGAGCCTTTCTCTCAGGAGAAAAACTTTGACTATAACCCAAACGGTATGACAATGCGTCTTCCTGTAAATGGGACCGTAGCTAGAGGACAAAGTACTTTCATATACTCTAATGCAAATACTGCTGAAGGATATGAGGCGAGTTCTTCGTATCTTCCTTGGGTAGCTGCTACTAAAGAAAACGTAGCTGAAGGTCAACGTTTATACGACATCTACTGCTGGCACTGTCACGGTAAATCAGGTAAAAATGATGGTCCGATAGTCAAGTCTGGTAAGTTCCCAGCTCCATCTTGGCCAAACTACCAAGGTGATTACATCAAAAATTTACCTGTAGGTAAGGCATATCATACTATAACATATGGTAAAGGTCTTATGGGTTCTCACGCATTTATGCTAGACCCAGAAGAAAGATGGAAAGTAATACACTTCGTTAAGTCATTAGCTTATGGTGATGATTTTGAATATAGTGCCGCCGCTGGTTCAAGTTCTGCAGATTCTCTGACAATGACTGATAAATCTCTTGCAGATGCAAGTATAGAAGGTGACGTACCTTCAAGTGACGATGAAAACGCGAGTGGACAAGTAGAAATAGAAATTCATAAATAAACAATCTTAATACAATGGGACACCATATAATAGACGAAGTAAAACAAGAGAAATTTATTTTCTCCGGAAAAGCAAAACTGATTCCTATTCTACTGATTGTTTTAGGTGCTATACTCGCAGGAGTAGGTGCTATGCAAGTAAGAGATAACTGGGATAACGTACCTCAAACTGAGGAGCACGCTACTGATGCTGACTCTCATGATACGCACGCAGAAGAAGGACACGGAGACCATCACCAAACTGTAGCACATGCAGAAGGAGAAGCACACGCAGCTCCTCACGAAGGAGCACAAGGTGAAGAAGAAGCACACGAAGCAGCACATGGTGACCATGCTGAGGTAACTTGGATGACACGTGTTTGGGCTAATTTATTAATGAATAGTTACTACTTCTGGCTTTTTGCCGTAGGAGCATTGTTTTTTATTGCTGTCAACTATGTAGCTAATGCAGGTTGGGCAGTGATGCTAAAACGTATAATGGAAGCACAAACAGCTTACCTCTTTGTAGGGTCTATCATTCTGTTTTTAGTTATTTACTTTGGTGCTGATTTTAATTACCATCATTGGATACCCTATTTTGACAGTGACATAGCTGGCAATACAAAGTCACCAGACTTTGATGCTATACTAGAAAGTAAACATTGGTTACTTAACAAAGGTGCTATTTTCGGTTTTGTACCTTTTGTACTAATCGTATGGTACGGTGTTCGTTTCAAACTACGAAAAAACAGTGTAGCAGAAGACGAAACTAAAGGATTAAGCATGTTTAAAAACTCTACCAGATGGTCAGCATTCTTTATCTTCTTCTTTGCATTTTCTTTCTCCGCTTTATCTTGGTTAATCATTATGAGTATAGATGCACATTGGTATTCTACCATGTTCTCTGTATATAATTTTGCTATTGCATTTGTTACTTCATTATCTGTGATGATGCTTATTCTTCAATACTTGAAGTCTAAAGGCTATATGGAAATGGTATCTGATGACGTAATACATGATTTAGGTAAATTTATGTTTGCCTTCTGTATATTTTGGGGTTATATCTTCTTAAGTCAGTGGTTACTTATTTGGTATACTAACCTTCCAGAAGAGACTGTATACTTTGCTGATAGATTAAAAGGACAATTCAAACCACTATTCTTCATTAACCTATTTATGTGCTTCTTAGCTCCATTCCTCGTACTTATGATGAGAGGTGCTAAGCGTAACACACTCGTACTACTTACTGCAGCTGCGGTAATACTAGTTGGTCATTGGGTAGATATGTATCTACTTATAATGCCAGGTACTGTAGGACCTAAAGCTGGAATAGGAATGCTAGAGATAGGAACTACTATGGCCTTTGCTGGCATATTTAGCTTCACAGTACTCTACTCCCTAAGTAGAGCAAATCTGTACCCTGTAAATCATCCATACATCTTAGAATCTGCCAACCACGATGTTGGACCATAAGAAGTATTGAAACAACATTTAAAAGGCTCTCAGCATACGTTGAGAGCCTTTTTTTTATACAATATTATTCTAATAAAATTCTAGGTACTCTGTTCTGTTGGTCCAATGCTCTTTAAAAAGCTAGAAGCATAGAAATGAAACATTTCCCATAGATCTGTCAAAAGTTAATTGGCGACACCATAATTAGATAGCCTACTTCTTTTTACCCTTCTTCTTAGGCTTTTTTATTTCTTCGCTCATTAGAGACTTCCAATTATCCTTACCTTCATC
>DNBZ01000270.1:9693-11144 GCA_003484585.1 Bacteroidota bacterium
AATATCTCTATAGCTTCTAGAAGTGGCTTTTCTTCCTTTGCACAAAAAGAGATTGCTTTCCCTTTTGCTCTACCCCTACCTGTTCTACCTACACGGTGTACATAGTTTTCTGCTACTTCAGGTATATCATAATTTATTACATAATCCACGCCATCTACATCTATTCCTCTAGCAGATACATCCGTAGCTATTAATATATTACAAGCTCCTGTTCTAAAAGCTTGTAGATTTATCTCTCGTTCAGTTTGTTCTACATCTCCGTGCAGTGTCAGAGTGTCTATTTTAGCTCTTTCCATAGCGGCCTTCACTCTCTCTGCACGTACTTTAGTACGTACAAAAACCATAAACTTCAATCCTTCATTTTCATCAATGAGCCTTTGTAAAAAGAAACGTTTATCGTCCATTTCTACAAAAACTATTTGATGATTTACATTCTTACTTACCGGATCTTTAGGAGATATCTGTATCCGTATCGCCTTACTACTTACCATTTTGTAGGCTTGGTGCTTTATTTTGGTGCTAATAGTAGCCGAAAAGAATAAAGTTTGTCTACGTCCAGGTATCTTGTTTACAAGGTCATCTATATCTTTGGCAAAACCCAAGTCTAACATATGATCGGCCTCATCTAGTACTAGTATTTCTACCTTATCCAGTTTGAGGTACCCTTGACTTACTAGGTCAAATAGTCGGCCGGGAGTACTTACTACTATGTCCATACCTTCTAGTAGTTTATTTATTTGGTGATCTTGCTCTACCCCGCCATACACACAGAGTGCCTTCACCTTTGTATTCTTTCCTATCTGATTAAATACTTGAGTGATTTGCTGAGCAAGCTCACGCGTAGGAGCCATGACTACTGCACGTATCAAACTACTCTTTTCAAAAGCCTTAAACTTGATCTGCTGTATTTTATCGATGATAGGTATGGCAAATGCTGCAGTCTTACCTGTTCCTGTTTGTGCGATAGCTAGCAGGTCTTCACCCCTCTGTATATGCGGCAAACATTTAAATTGAATATCCGTAGGTCTTTTAAAACCCATCTCTTCTAAGTTCCGCTTTACCTCTTTGGACAGCCTATATTCTTCAAACTTCATTTGATACTGCAAAGGTAAGTTTTTTAATAGTGAGACTTCAGACCTCAATGATTCTATTCTTTCGATATTTCACTGTTCCTTAACTAGCTATACCTAAATAAAAAGCACTCCTTATACCTTAACAGATTGGTTAAAATAAATGGTCTAAATAACAAATGGCTAATAAGCTAGTATTTCCTACCTTCGCAACCATAAATGAGTTTATTTGATTTAAGATTAGAAGTAATGTCCACCATAGGTAAATCTATGGATGACCTTTTAGAAAAATTTTTAAAACCGATAGAATCTAATTGGCAACCATCAGACCTTTTACCAGATTCTAGAAATCCAGAATTTTTTGATGAAGTAAAAGAAATA
>DNBZ01000169.1 GCA_003484585.1 Bacteroidota bacterium
TTTACTTGATGAAAGTTGGCTGGCATTTCCGTAGCCTGCACTATCATAGTTGCTACATCCTCTGGCATTAGCATATAATCGTGTGGCTCTATACTCTCCACATTTCTAAAGAAATCAGTTTTCTCACTTCCTGGATACACACACGTTACTTTTACAGCATAGTCTCTTAGTTCTTTATACATACTCTCAGAAATAGCTTTTACTGCAAGCTTCGTAGAACAATACACGCTTACCTCGGGATATCCTTCTAATGCCGCAGTACTTGCAATATTGATGATATGTCCGCTCTGTTGGCTTTTCATCACCGGCACTGCCTCTCTGCAGGTATAGAGGGTTCCATACACGTTAGCTTCAAACATCTGTGCTATCTGCTCGTCCGTATAATCCTCTATCTTACCAAAGTATCCAAGTCCTGCATTGTTTACCAATACATCTAACTGATTACTCGATTCTCCTAAAAATGCACGAAGCGATTTTTGAACGTTTTCACTTTTGCGTATGTCCGTTTTGTAAAAACTAAAGTTTGGATGATCTAATTTAGGATCAGTAAGTCCCATCCCTCCTACTACACATCCTTTGGCTAAGAACTGGTGTACAAGTGCATTCCCTATACCTCTGCTTACTCCAGTAATAACTACATACTTTCCTTTTAAATCCATACTAACTTAGTACCCGAATAGTTGCCCTAGACTAAGCTCAGTAACTTTACCATACTTTGCTAAATACTCTACGTCTATCTTACTTCTATCTCCTAGCACTATATAGGTAAAGTCACCCGCTATTCTATTTTTATGAAACGCAGTAACATCTGATAGTGAGATACTTTTCAGTCTTTCACTAGTCAGTTTACGCCTATCTTCTTTTTCACCCAGTTTCAGAGTTTGGTCGTAGTCAAAGAGAATAGATGTTTTTAGGATTCTACTGGTTTCTAGATTCTGCTTTAGTGCCTGCTTTCCATTATCAAAAGTCTTCTGATCCTCTGGCAGTGTAGTCAGTAGTTCATTCATGGCTTCTATCCCTTCTTTCATCTTATCAGACTGAGTACCTATATACGCTAGTACTACATTATTTTCTCCAAGCTTACTTGCTTCGGCGTAGAAACCATAAGTAGAATAAGCTAAAGCCTTTGCTTCCCTTATCTCCTGAAAAACAATGCTACTCATTCCTCCACCAAAGTATTCATTGAACATATCTATGTCTGCAGACTCCTTAATATCTAGTTTAGTGGATTTTTTTAACCACATCACCTCAGCTTGTACCATCTCATAATGAGCTAAATACACTGATTTACCGTCCGTTTCTCTCATCTCAAACTCCTTGAGCGGCGGTGTAGGCAGATATTCACTCGGGATAGTATGTACTGCACTTAATTTGGCATCTAGATCCGAAAGTTCTAGTGGACCGCTATACCATATCTTATGCTTGTAGTTGCTCAGATTATGAATATACAGAGTCAGTTCTTCTCCACTTATCTCTGCTAACTCTTTTTTACTTAGAAAATAGGTCGAAGGATTTTCCTCTCCATACAGAGCGTAGTTTCTTAATCTCCTCATAATAACACCCTTGTTTAGTTTAGCATCATTTCTAGATTTCAGCTTCTGAGCTACCATTTGCTTTAGTTTATCTTCATCGGCTACTGCATTTTGGAGCAGATGCTCAAAGAGTTTCACAGCCTCATCAAATTGACTTGCTAATCCATTGAGATACACATAACTCTGCTCACCGCCGGTAGATACTCCGTAATTACACGCTAGTTTATAAAACTCTGTACTTATTTGATCTGCAGTATATTCATTAGTACCTAGATACTCGAGATACTCTACAGCAAGAGCAAGTTTTTGATCATGTCTAGATCCTATATCTAATACATAGTACATAGAAAATAACTGGTCATCGCCCTTCTTTACCTTCCATACGGGTATTTTTCCTTTTATCTCTCCAAAAGCTATCTCCTCTTGATAATCCAAGATCTGCGGAGCTATAGGTTGCATTTTTCTTCCTAGTATATCTGCCACAAAAGGGGAAATTTTCCCTCTATTCACTTCTACTTTCGTGATTTCCGGCTTGTCTACTTTTAATGCTTCTTCTTTTTCTCCTTGTCGCTTATACACTACTATGTGTCCTTCTGTATAGTATTTATTTGCAAAGCTGAGTACATCTTCCTTAGAGTATGTAAGCATATGATCCAGCTTAGCTAGCTCTGCTGACCAAGAATTATTCATCACAAATGCGTCCATAAGTGAGTATGCCGTAGCTCTGTAGGAGTCGTACTCCTTTATTTTACTCACCTTTTGATTAAGCACTATACTTTTCACTAGCTCCATATCAAACTCACCGTCTTTGAGCATTTGTATCTGCTCGTAAAACAAGGCTTGCAGTTCTTCTAAACTCTGACCCTCTAATGGACTGCCTGCAAAGTAGTGTAATCCTCTCTCCTTGAGCATCATAGTAGAACTATAGGCTTGAATACACTTTTGTGCCTTCACCATGTTCAAGTCTATTAGTCCAGCACTAGAGTTAGCAAGTATGAGATCTACCAAATTTACTAAATCAGCATCCTTATCCATAGCATTTGGCACTCTATAGCCCATCATGAGCGATTCCTTACTCGGTCCTACTACATCCATTACTACTTTTTCTTTCAGATCTTGCTCTGCTTCAAAGGTTAGCTTAGGAACTTTTTTAGCTTTCATGTAGCTGAACTTCTTTTTCACCTCTAAGAAAGTACTCGCCATCTCTATATCACCCACCATTATTACCGCCATATTATTAGGCACATAAAAGGTCTTGTAGTAGTCTCTAATCTTGACTAGGCTAGGATTTTTTAAATGCTCTATGGTTCCTATGGTAGTCTGTCTGCCGTAGTTATGATTTGGGAAGGATGAAGCTAGAAGCTTTTCATACACTTGTCTTCCATCATTATCTAAGGTTCTATTCTTCTCCTCATACACAGCCTCTAGCTCAGTATGAAAAAGTCGAAGGATCGGATTTCTGAATCGTTCTGCCTCTATGTCTATCCAGGTGCTTACTTGATTACTTGGCACATCGTTCACATATACGGTCCGCTCAAAACTCGTAAAAGCATTTGTGCCTTGAGCACCAATGCCTTGTAGCATCTTGTCGTACTCATTAGCTATAGCATACTTAGCAGCTTCGCCACTTACTCTATCTATCTCTTTATATATATCGGAGCGTTTTGCTTCGTCTTTAGTTTGGTTATACTTCTCATACAGAGCATCTATTTGATCTAGATATACCTTTTCTTTTTTAAAGTCTAAGCTACCATACTTATCTGTTCCTTTGAAAAGCATATGCTCTAGATAGTGAGCTAACCCAGTGTTATCCGCAGGATCACTACTGCTACCTGCCTTGGTAGCTATGAGCGTTTGCACTCGTGGCTTCGCACTATTTTCTGCTAGTATGACTGTAAGTCCATTACTCAGTGTGTACCAGCGTGAGTTGCTAGGATCATTAGTGTAAGTAGTATACTCATTTCCATTTTTGTCTTCCTTGATTTCAGCCTTCTGAGCAAAAAGAGTTACCGATACAAGTGCCAATAAGGCGATAAAAGATATTCTAAGGTTCATAATTATAATGGGTGCAAGATAAGTTTAGAATTTTCAAAACGTAATCCCCTCCATAGATTGTATTCCTTGTTTATCGAAAGTACGCTTCTCCTCAACTGTTATCTAATTGTAGAGTATTTTATGTTTTCACTCCGTCAAAAATCATACTTTTGCACTAACATAAAGCTATGTCAGAATACAAACTAATAATGCCTAAAATGGGCGAAAGTATTGCGGAAGCAACTATAATCACTTGGCTCAAAAACGAGGGTGACTCTATAGATGTAGATGAAGCAGTACTAGAAATAGCCACTGATAAGGTAGATAGTGAGGTGCCTAGTATGGAAGCTGGCGTTTTGGTAAAGAAGCTATATAATGAGGGAGATGTAGTAGCCGTGGGTGAAGCCATAGCTATAATAAGTGCTAGCGGAAGTGCTGCTGTAGCAGAATCCGTTTCCGCCGAGGTTCAAAAAACTCCTGAAACTGATATACCAGCTGTAGCCGCAATAGAAAATAGCGTGACTCAGGCTCAAGAAGTAGCTGCACCAACACTTAGTACTAGTGATGCTAATAGATTTTACTCTCCACTTGTAATGAATATTGCCCGCACGGAGAAAATCTCTATGCAGCAGCTGGAGACTGTGCCGGGGACGGGACAAGATGGAAGAGTTACTAAGAGAGACATTTTAGCTTTCGTGAAAAACGGAGGCAATAGTGCCCCTACATTAAATACTACTCCAGAGCCTTCTTCTAGAGAGCGTGTTTCACCTCCAACGGTCACCCGAACTGCTCCGGCAGTTAGCCTAAATCCTGGTGACGAAATCATAGAAATGGACCGTATGCGTAAGCTTATTGCTGATCATATGGTGATGAGTAAGCATACTTCTCCGCACGTTACTTCTTTTGTAGAAGCAGATGTCACCAATCTAGTAAACTGGAGAAATAAGATAAAAGGTGGTTTCAAAGAGAGAGAAGGTGAAAACTTTACCTTCACTCCTATTTTTATAGAAGCTATCACAAAGGCTATCAAGGATTTCCCAATGATAAACATATCAGTAAGCGGAGACACCATCATAAAGCATAAAAACATCAATGTAGGGATGGCTGCGGCTCTTCCTAGTGGAAACCTAATCGTTCCCGTGATAAAAAATGCAGACTTTATGAATCTTACAGGTCTTGCTAAGACTGTAAATGACCTAGCCAACAGAGCTAGAAACAACAAACTAAAGCCAGATGAAATACAAGGTGGTACGTACACGGTAACTAACGTAGGTACATTTGGAAATATCCTGGGTACTCCTATCATAAACCAACCACAAGTTGCTATTATGGCAATGGGTGCTATCGTGAAAAAGCCTGCAGTAATAGAAACAGAGCACGGTGACCTAATCGGTATCAGACATAAAATGTTCCTATCTCACTCATATGATCACAGAGTAGTAGATGGAGCACTGGGAGGTATGTTCGTACGCCGAGTGGCTGACTACCTTGAGCAATGGGATGAAAATAGAGAAGTTTAGATTTAAAGTGACCAGTGAATTGTCAGTAATTTTTTGCTGATTTGTTTCACTAATCTAAACACTAAACTAAAATTTTAATACTCAATACTAAAAAAAATGAAAAGCGTTATACTCATTCCTTGTAGACTAGAATCTACCCGTTTCCCAAATAAACCTTTGGCCAATATTCTTGGTAAGCCTATGATACAATGGGTATACGAAGCTGCCGAAGAAAGTGACGCTACAGATGTGTTTATAATCACAGATAGCCAAGAGATTATAAATGCTGTAGAAGCCTTTGATGGACAAGCAATACTTACTTCAGACGAACCACAAAACGGCACTGAAAGATGTGAGGAGGCAATGGAGATACTAATCTCTGACGGTACAGAGTATGATGTAATCATCAATATACAAGGTGATGAGCCACTTATCTCAGCTGGTGATATCAATAGAATGCTGGAGCTCTTCGAAGAGGAAGACGTAGATGTACTCACTTTTATACAACCTATAAATAATGAGGCAGATTATAGGAATACAAATGTAGTAAAGGCAGTGCCTACTTCTTTTGATGAAGGGTTTTGCGATGTGTGCTACTTTAGTAGGAGTCCTATACCGTTTATGGATGAGTTTAGACCTGAGGTTGCATTTAAGCATATCGGTATCTATGGATTTACAGCCACTGCATTTGAAGAGATTAAGAACTTAGACGCATCATTACTAGAAGAAGTAGAACGACTAGAGCAGCTTCGCTGGGTACAAAACCA
>DNBZ01000047.1 GCA_003484585.1 Bacteroidota bacterium
CAGTAATCTGAGATTTTTCTTCTTTTGAGCTCCATTCTAATTTTATTTCTTCCCCACTTTTTATAAATAAATTTTCCTCGAACATATGCGATAGCAAATCGCTCTTCGTTTAAAAAATTATTCTGAATAAGTTCGTAAATAAGTAGTTCTACATCATCTGGAACTAGTCCGTATGAATAGAGTTTATCACGCACCTCCTGATGGCACCGCTCCTGATACGCACAGTACTTGGCTATTTTACTTTTAGCCTGATTTGGTGTGTATTTTACTTTGGAAAACTCTGCCACTCTTCGGCGGCTAAATTAGTGCACAATATCACTACTTTTGTAATCCACTTGTACTCCTTAGCAGAAATAGCCAAAATAGTAGATGGAACGCTCCATGGCGATGGCACGCTTACTGTGACCACCATAAGTACCGACACACGTAAAATTTGGCAGCCAGACTCATGCTTATTTATAGCCATAAGCACTTCCAAAAACAATGGACACCACTACCTAGCACAAGTAGATAAACAAGGTATAGCAGCGGCTATAGTATCCGAAGCTCCTACTCAAAACATCAACTATATCTTAGTAGCGGACACCATGAAAGCACTGCATAAGCTTGCTACTTATCATCGTATGAGGTTCCCCATACCCACTCTAGCAGTAACAGGAAGTAATGGAAAAACCATCGTAAAAGAATGGATAGCCTACCTGTGTGAGGACAGGTACAAGGTATATAAAAGCCCAAAAAGTTATAATTCTCAGATAGGTGTACCTCTTTCTGTATGGAAAATGGACAGCACCTATAATCTTGCGGTATTAGAAGCAGGCATTTCGTTGCCTAACGAAATGAATAAATTGGCCGACATCATTAAGCCAACTATTGGCGTGTTTACACATTTTGGTGATGCACATGCTTCCAATTTTAACGCCGACTCTGATCGACTAAATGAAAAATTAAAACTCTTTTCTAACTGCAATACCATAATTTGCCCCGACAATCAATCAGAAGTGCTTTCAGCCATAAAAGCCCTAGGTAAAAATACTGTAACTTGGGGAAGTAGCACGCAAAGCAATATTCATATAGTAAAAAATATGGCTGGCGACTATACACTAACCTACCAAAATGAAAGCCATAATGTAACACTACCTCATACGGATAAAGCTTCCATAGAAAATGCCTTTACTGCAATAGCTGCGGCTATAGTTCTCGATGTAGAAATAGGTGCCGTGATAGAGAAGGTAAAATCATTGCCCAAAGTAGATGTTAGACTGCAGCAAGTACAGGGTATTAATAATAACGAGCTTCTTTTAGACTACTATAATGCCGACTACCAGTCTATGGTGATAGCCTTAGACTTTCTGAAACAACAAAATACTCGAAATCATTCGGTGGTTATTTTATCCGATATTTTGCAAAGCAACCTCCCAGATGAGCAACTCTATGCAGATATAAATTCCCTCTTGGAAGATGCTGATATAAAAGAAGTAATAGCCATAGGTAAACAAGTTTCTCAGTGTCAAAGTGCTTTTAGTTTGCCCGCCACTTTTTATAAAACTACAGAAGAGTTTTTACTCAAATATCCTATACATGAATTAAGAAATGCGACCATTTTGTTAAAGGGTGCTAGAGAATTTGAATTTGAAAAAATAGCAGAAAGGCTCCGTATTAAAACACATCAGACGAGGCTAGAGGTAAACCTGACCCGATTAAAACACAATATAGACGTAGTGAAAGCTACTATAGGATCTACTACCAAAATGGTAGCCATGGTCAAGGCTTTGGGCTACGGAAGTGGCGGATATCAAGTAGCCAAACTGCTAGAAAATAATAATGTGGACTATCTAGGTGTAGCCTATACCGATGAGGCAACCTCCCTAAGAGAGGCTGGAATCACTATGCCCATAATGGTGCTAAATCCAGACTTTACTGACCTTACGCCATATACAGAGAAGAACATAGAGCCTGTGATATACTCATTTGAAAGTCTGAATAGGGTGCACAATTCTAATCTTAAAATTCACTTAGAATTTGACACGGGAATGCACAGACTCGGTTTTAATAAGGGGGATTTAGAACAACTTGTGACACAACTACAAAAAGAAGGAGCTCCGCAGGTAGCATCTGTTTTTAGCCATTTAGCTACTTCAGATGATGCTAGTCTAGACAGTTTTAGCCAAAAACAAATTACTGAGTTTACAGAAATTAGTACCGCATTAGAAATAAAATTGAAGATGCCTATTCTAAAACATTTAGCAAATACGGCAGGCATAGAGCGTTTTGAATATGCTCGATTTGATATGGTAAGACTCGGCTTAGGACTATACGGAATCTCTGCTACTGGCACCCAAAACAGTCTACAACCCGTAAGCACTTTTAAATCGTATGTTACTCAAATAAGAAATGTGCCTGCTGGCGATGGCATAGGGTATGGTCAACATGATAAGGTAGACCATGAACGAAAAATAGCGGTAGTAGCGGTAGGATATGCTGATGGCTATAACCGACAGTTTAGTCAAGGGAAAGGAGCTTTTTTGATCCGAAACAAGGAGGCTAAAGTAGTGGGTAATGTATGCATGGATATGACTATGTGTGATGTGACCAACATAGAATGCCAAGTAGGAGATGAGGTTATTATCTTTGGCGATAGCCCAAAGGTAGAGGAGCTTGCCAAGCAAATAGACACAATACCCTACGAAATATTAACCAACGTAAGTGAACGAGTAACTAGGGTCTTTTACCAAGAATGAATCTTGATTTCAAGAAAAACATTGCCTAACTTTGTAAATAATGACCATTCATATAGATTTAGAAAACCCAAAAGGAATAGCACTGCTAGAATATTTGCGTAGCCTTGACTATGTGACCATAGACTCTGAATACGAAATACCAGAATCTCATAAGGCGGAAGCTATGGAGGCCAAGGCCGAGTATGATATAAACCCCTCACAAGGCAAGACTATTAAAGAAACAATAGAAGCAATAAAAAAAGCCAAATAATGTATACTCTCGTTGTCTTAGGACAAGCCGAAAAACGACTACAAGAAGCATATTATTGGTACGAAGACAAATCTGTTGGCCTTGGTAATCGATTTTTAGAGGAGATTGAAAGCGTTTTTAAGTTTATAGAAGAAGAACCAAAATCTTGTTCTATTAAGTATAATGAAATGAGAACAGCTCGCAGTCCACACTTTCCGTATCTCGCTCACTATTTCATAGATACTAAAAATAAAAAAGTCATAGTCGCTACCGTACGACATACGAGTCAACATCCTTTGTATAAAGAATGAATAAAGAAGAACTCATACAAGGCATAGCTTCTGGCGACTCCAGAGCACTAAGCAAGGCAATTACCCTGGCAGAGAGTACGCGGCCAGAGAAAAGGAATTTGGCCCTAGAAGTGATCTCTCATTTCGGACCACAAAACAATACTTATAGAATAGGGATAACAGGAACCCCGGGAGCTGGTAAAAGTACTTTTATAGAAGCTATAGGCACCCTATTGTTAGAAGACCCCGATAGAACTATAGCCGTGCTAAGTATAGACCCGAGCAGCGAGAAGACCCACGGAAGTATTTTAGGTGACAAAACCCGGATGAACAAGCTTAGTGCACACAGCAGAGCATACATTCGCCCTACTTCCAGCGGATCTCAACTAGGTGGGCTTGCCAAAAACACACGACTAGCTATGCTACTATGTGAGGCGGCTGGCTATAATACCATACTCATAGAAAGTGTAGGTGTAGGACAAGGAGAAACCGAAGTAGCCCAACTTACAGACCTATTTACCCTCGTGCTAAATCCAGGAGGAGGAGACGAACTGCAAGGTATAAAACGAGGAATCATGGAGATGGCAGACATCGTAGTGATAAATAAAGCAGACGGCGATGCAGAAAGGCAAGCCAACCTAACAGCCAAAGAGTACAGTATGGCACTGCATCTGATGCCAGAAAACGAAAACAAATGGATTCCAAAGGTCATTACCTCATCTGCTCTACAAGACAAGGGAATAGACACCTTTTGGGAGAAAGCTTTCGATTTTGAAAAACGAATAACTTCTGGTGATTGGAAAGCAACTCGTCGTAAAGAGCAAATGCACTACTGGACACGAAAAAGCGTGCAAGATCTGCTTCTCGCTAAACTCGATAAATACGAAGAAGCTATAGTGAAAGGTCTAGCTACGGGCAAGCTGCCAGAAGAAATCGCCAAAGATTTGGTAAAATGAGTTTACATGATGCAACGTTTTGCCTCCTGCTGGGTCTAATACTATAAGACACCTAATTGTTTTATGAAAAAACTGATCTTACTTTCTCTTATTTTTTGCTTGAGCTTACCTACAATGGCCAATCATGTCTTAGGTTCTGATATCACATATAAGCAAATAGATAGTTTGAAATATGTAGTTACCATTGCTAAGTACAGGCTTTGCTCTGGTCAGACATTCAGCAGTTCTCAAGACTTACTTGTTTCCTGTTCTTCAGGATCTACAATCACAAAATCACTTACAAGAGTATCCATAGAGGAGCTAAAATTACACTGCTCTACTAATGGTTCAGAATGTACCCCATCTAACACTTCCATAACGGGTTCCGAGGGAGTAGAAAGACATTTATACAGCGACACTATTGATTTCGCGTCTACTACATTTAGTTCTCTTGCTACTTGCTCTAGCACTATTCGTTTTGCCATGAGTGAGTGCTGCAGACCTAGTTTTATAAACACAGGAGGAGCATCCACCCAATATTACAATTTTGCGGATCTCAATCTTGCCATGGGCAATAGTTCTGCAGACCTAACCTCAGACCCACACATATTCCAATGCTGCTCACAGCCTGTATATTATAATATGGGAGCTAGAGACACCATCGAGAGAGATAGCATATCTTAC
>DNBZ01000325.1 GCA_003484585.1 Bacteroidota bacterium
ATACCCTACGCCAAGAACGACAAAGAACTAAAGGATAGATGGCGTACATACCTAAAATACAGTGTGTTAACCAAGCTATACGCTGACCAACTAGCACAAGAAAAGGCTCAAGAAAAAAGCGATACTGTTTTTACTCCTAAGCCTTTTGATACGCTTGAATACAATGCCAGAAAGAGCGTGCTTAAGACGCATAGAGACTATTACACAAGGTTAAAGAGACTGGAACGCAAAGACCGTCTCTCTATGTATATTAATAGCATTACTGCGGTTTACGATCCTCATACAAACTATTTTCCGCCTGCGGATAAAGAAAATTTTGACATTCAAATGAGCGGTCAACTGGAAGGAATAGGTGCCCAGCTCCAAGAAAAGGACGGATATATTAAAATAACCAATATAATACCTGGTGGCCCATCATCGCTACAAGGTGATTTACAAGCGAATGACCTTATACTCAAAGTAAAACAAGAGGGTGAAGAAGCCGTAAATATTGTTGATTGGCGTATAGACGATGCCGTTAAAATAATACGTGGAAAGAAAGGAACTAAAGTTACACTTACCGTACGCAAGCCTGATGGTGCCGAGCAAGACATCACTATAACCCGAGATGTTGTGATTTTAGAGGAAACATATGCTAAGTCTCTTTTACTAAACGATAAGGACAATGTGAAAACTGGCTACATATACTTACCTAGTTTCTATGCAGATTTTAGAAATCCACGAGGTAGATTTAGCTGGAAGGACGTAAAAGCAGAAGTAGAAAAACTAAAAACTGCTGGTGTAAAAGGGATAATTCTTGACCTTAGAAACAACGGTGGTGGCTCACTAGATGACGTAGTAAAAATGGGTGGCCTGTTTATAGACGAAGGACCTATAGTACAAGTAAAAGAAAAAGGAAGAAAACCACAAGTACTTGCAGATAGATACGCCGGTGCAGAGTGGGACGGAGCACTAGTAATAATGATAAACGAGTTTAGTGCATCTGCTTCTGAAATAATGGCTGCCGCTATGCAAGACTACGGTAGAGCTGTTATAGTAGGATCCTCTTCTTCTCACGGTAAGGGTACAGTGCAACGTTTCTTAAACCTGAACCAAACTATTAGAAATAAAAACATACCGGATCTAGGAAGTATAAAACTTACTATCCAAAAGTTTTATAGAATAAACGGAGACGCTACTCAACTAAAAGGGGTAAGCTCAGACATACTGCTTCCCGATAATTATATGTACATTAAAACTGGCGAAAAAGAACAAGACTATCCAATGGCCTGGGACCAAATAGAAAGTGCTAGTTACGATAGCAAGAGCTATCAAGTAAAAAAATCTGTTTTTGAAACAAGTAATGCCCGCGTGCAAAGCAATGAGACTTTTAAGTTAATAGAAGAAAATGCACGCAGATGGGAGAAACAACGAGAATCTAGAAAGTATCCACTGAGTATTGCCAAATATGCCTTGCAAGAGGAGAAACAAAAAGCAGAAGGAGAAAAGTTTGAAATCCTTAATAAACTAGAGATTAGTGGCTTTGAAGTAAGCAACATTCCTTCAGATTTAGAAAAAATAAAGACTGAAGAATCTCGTGTTAAAATAAATAAGGATTGGATAAAGAATATTGCTAAAGATCCTTATGTATATGAGGCTTTGCAGATTATTGAGGATTTGAATTAAACAGTTAACTTATCTAATAAAAAAACAAATATCAGTACAAGATGTTTAAAGTACATGAACAAACGTGTATTGATAATAGGAAGAAATACAGGTATTGGAGCTTCTCTCAATCAGCAATTGATAGAAAATGGAATAGAGACTATTTTAGTAAGTAGAAGCCAAGGGGGGTTTAGATATCACTGCAGATCAACCTAATTTTCCAACTATAGAAGGAGCCATTGATGCGTTAGTCTATTGTCTTGGCAGTATTAACCTTAAACCATTCAGAAGCCTTAAACTAATTGATTTTGAACATGATTTAAGTGTAAACCATCTTGGAGCAATCAAAACCATAAAACAGTATACACAAAACTTGAAAGAATCTAGCAATGCTAGCATAGTCTTATTTAGTTGCGGTGCAAAAAGGAATGCCTTTTCATGCAAGTATAGCCGGAGCAAAGGGAGCCGTTGAAGGTCTTACAAGAGCATTGGCAGCTGAATTTGCACCTTCTATAAGAGTAAACTGTATAGCACCTAGTCTTACAGATACACCACTAGCCGATAAGCTATTACGTAACGCGAAGGAGCACAAAACCGTCATCCACTTAAATCAATTGGCCAAGCTGAGGATATAGCCAACATGGCTTATTTTCTTATCAGTAACAAAGCCAAATGGATGAGCGGACAGATTACAGGAGTGGATGGAGGCATGAGTAGCCTTGCCACACATTAATAATATTTCATTCACCAAACAACCCTTGAATTAAAAATTAGGCTGTTTCTATTTAAACTTAGGTTTCACGATTATCATCAACCAACTCCAGTTATTTACTTCATCGATATCCCCACCTTTCACTGCGTGGAGAGTTTCTGAAGTTAAGAAGTGTGAGTATCCTGCTTTTAATGATACTGATTTATTGATAGCATATTTTGCGTAGGCATCTATCTCAGAACCTAAATAGGGATCCATCGCAGCTAACTTACCCGTGGATATAAACTCTTTTTGGTCACGAACATCTGCTGCTGACAAGAACATATGCAAGTCAACCCCTACAACTACTTTTTTAATAGCAGTGTTGTACTTAATATATGCGTCTTGAAGACCAACGTTGTTCCCGTGATTTCCTACATAGAAATAATCCATAAAACCATTGAACTTGTGGTTAGTACCAAACAGTGGACTAAATGAGTTCTTTTCGGTTGAAGTTGTATTTTGGCTCGTTCCTGAGATCAATTCATATCCAAGTGTTACTTTTGATTTATCCTTGATTGGATAAGCAAAATCTACTCCTACTAAGTAAGCATTTACTTCATTAGGAACCCAGTTTGCATCATAACCCATTTGAACATACCCATTCAGACTTGCAGTGAATTTTTTATGTTTCTTAACTAAGCGGGTTCCAATCGTTTGTAGATTGTTTGTTTTATAATCTGTTACAGCACCGACACTATCAGTTAGAGTTGTTTGACTTCCTGTGTTTAATCCCAACAGACTAATGCTTAGATCTTTATGTTGTTTATTTAACCATAGATATTGCATAGACTTATAGTTCTTAGCAGTCACATAGTGATTACCAAATTTTTCTGGTGCACTTTGATTGTAAGCTATACCTATGTCTGCCTTCCAAGATTTTTTCTGATACTTTAATAAAGCAGCATCGTGGCTTCTTGCTTGAGTGGCCCATCCCACAGAACCAAATATTCTATGGTCATCATATACTAGCTCTTGTCTTCCTATTTTTAACGAAAAAGTGCTGTCTAATGGAATTTGAGCCCATGCTTGATGAACTGAAATTAAACCATCAGTACGATTAAGCTGTGATGTATTTCCCCATACGCGAATATCCTGAACACTTATCATCGTCTTGACATCTTTATGGTTATATCCAAAATTTAGTCTCGTTCGTTGATCTGTGTAAAGAGCATAATCCTGATTAGGAGATATAGGCTGACTATATCCATTTCTAAATTCCGTTCTTGGTCTAATCTCTCCATCTAATGTTATCTGTGCACTTACAGCGTATGCTGAAAGAAACAGACCTAATGATAAAACTTGTTTTAATCTCATAATATTATTTTTTAAGCTAAAGGCTTGATTTAAATTATTGGTTTTGCAAAGGTATTTTTAGACAACCTGTTATCTCTAAATTACGGGTTGAGTTTCCAATAATACATTCAATGCATACCCATTATGTTTAACAGTATTTTATCATAAAAACGCAAGGTAATTGGATGCAAAAGTCCAATTAAATAATATATTTGCACTCTAAAATATAAATCAAAAAAAAGAGAAATGCAAAATGCCTATATTCTGAAAGCTGTGCTGTATTTGCATAGATGCTTAGAATTTTAGGATGACATAATCTCATCCAAAAAATCAAATTATGAATCATAGATTATCAATTAAAATTCTGACACTATCAGTTGCATTAATATTTGCTTCCTGCACAGGTTCAGATAACTCAAAAACTTCGGTTGATGCAGCATCAATCAAAGTATCTGGCGAAATGGTAGC
The DNA here is from genome assembly GCA_003484585.1 of Bacteroidota bacterium. Taxonomy (GTDB): domain Bacteria; phylum Bacteroidota; class Bacteroidia; order NS11-12g; family UBA9320; genus UBA9320. Next base: position 4,160 of record DNBZ01000325.1, read on the forward strand.
AGAGCTTACCGCACCGCCATTTGTTCCCGCTCCTGTTGGAAACAGATCAGCTAAAAAACTGACTGTGGACATGGAGATTCTAGAGCAAGTAGGTGAAATGACCGACGGCGTAAAGTATGTTTATTGGACATTTGGCGGATCAGTGCCAGGTAGCTTTATCCGTACGAGAGTAGGTGACGAAGTAGAGTTTACTTTAAAGAATCACCCAGACAACAAATTACCTCACAACATCGATTTACATGCGGTGACTGGTGCTGGTGGTGGTGCAGCTTCTTCTTTTGTAGCTCCAGGTCATGAGGTTACTTTCTCTTTCAAAACATTGAACCCAGGTCTTTATGTTTATCACTGTGCTACTGCTCCAGTAGGAATGCACATTGCAAACGGTATGTACGGTCTTATATTGGTAGAGCCAGAAGGTGGTTTGCCTGCAGTAGACAGAGAGTACTACGTGATGCAAGGTGATTTCTATACTAAAGGAGAAAACGGACAACCGGGTCTTCAGCCATTTGATATGCAAAAAGCTGTTGATGAAGATGCAGATTACGTTGTTTTCAATGGTAAAGTAGGTGCCCTTACAGGTGACAATGCAATCACTGCGAAAGTGGGAGAAACAGTTAGACTATTTGTTGGTAACGGTGGACCAAACCTTGTTTCATCTTTCCACATTATCGGTGAGATTTTTGACCGTGTGAATATAGAAGGTGGTGACGCTATCAATGAGAACGTACAAACTACACTAGTACCTGCAGGTGGTGCAGCTATGGTGGAGTTCAAAGTAGATGTACCGGGTACATTTATACTTGTGGATCACTCTATATTTAGAGCATTTAATAAAGGTGCTTTGGGAATGCTTAAGGTAGAAGGTGAAGAAAATAAAACTTTATACTCAGGTAAGCAAATAGAAGGTATATACAACCCGGAAGGTGGATCTATACAAGAAACCCCGGATGCTCCAGAAGCTCCAGTCGCTTCTTCTCTTGCGGAACGAATAGACATAGGTAAGCAAATTTATAGTCAAACTTGTTTTGCTTGTCACCAAGGAGAAGGACAAGGTATTGCTGGTGCATTTCCACCACTTGCTAAATCTGATTACTTAAACGAAGATGTGAATAGAGCTATAGATATCGTACTACACGGTAAGTCTGGTGAGATCACAGTGAACGGTGAAAAATATAACAGTATGATGACTGCTCAAACGCTTACAAACGAAGAAGCAGCAAACGTACTTACGTTTATTTATAATAGTTGGGGTAACAACAAAACTGAAGTAACACCAGCAATGGTAGCTGCAGCAAAAAGCTCACACTAAGTGCAAATAAATAGCACAATAATTTTTCTACTAATGTCCTTATCGGCCATTAGTCAAAACACAGAAATCATAAAAGGGGGGACATTTGTCCCCCTTTATGGTTCTGACAGCTCAGAGGTATATGTTAGAGATTTTGAACTTGATGTATATCCTGTCACAAACGAACAATACTTAAATTTCGTAAAACAGTATCCAAAATGGCAGAGGTCTAAAAGCCTGAGTCTTTTTACAGATAAAAATTATCTGCGAAAATGGACTTCAGATACAACGCTAAGTTCAGATATGAATCTAAATTCGCCAGCGACTAATATATCTTGGTATGCCGCAAAGGACTATTGTGTGTGTCAAGGAAAACGACTGCCAAATATGGATGAATGGGAATATGCAGCTATGGCAAGTCAGACCATGATAAATGCTCAGCGAGACAGCATTTTCAATTCAATGATTATCGAAAGCTATGAACTACCTAAAACGTATCTTAAGACAATCGGTAGTACTTACAAAAACTATTGGGGCATCTATGATATGCACGGCCTTGTTTGGGAATGGACCAGTGATTTCAACTCTGTGTTGATATCTGGCGAATCTCGACAGGATGTAGACACTGAAAGAAACCTATTTTGCGGCAGTGCTTCTGTGAATGCAACAAATCTGATGGATTACGCAGCTTTTATGCGTTATGCTCTTAGAGGTAGTGTAAAGGCTAACTACAGTCTTCAGACGCTTGGGTTCAGATGTGCCAAATCAATCAACAAGAAATGAAACAAACTATCAAAATATTAGCGTCAGTTTTTATTATGTTAAGTGTCTTTGCCTGTAATAATGCAAGTACAGATACTACTCAATATTACTGCCCGATGAAATGTGAGGGTGAAAAAGTATATGACGAAGAAGGTTCCTGTCCTGTATGTCATATGGACTTAGTGCCAGTAGAAGAGAGCAATAAAGTTCTTTCAGATGAAAACGAAGTATCTGATGCCTCTATTTTCAATCTGACATCTAAGTGGAACACTCAAAATAATGAAACCATAGAACTGAAAGAACTCAATGGGGATGTATTGGTAATGGTGATGATCTATACCACTTGCAAAGCAGCTTGTCCTCGTCTGGTAGCAGACATGAGAAGTATAAGTGAGAAAGTGGACAATAAAGAGGTTAAATATGTGCTTGTAAGTATAGACCCTGAAAACGATACTCCACAAAAGCTAAAAGCGTTCGCTATCGAAAACAAAATGGATACGGACCAGTGGGTATTTTTACAAGGTACTGTAGATGATGTAAGAGAGTTTTCAAATGTCCTTTCTGTCAAATACAAACAAATATCTCCATTGGATTTTTCTCATTCCAATATCATAAGTGTATTCAATAAAGGTGGGGAACTCCATCATCAGCAAGAAGGTCTAGGTGTAGACAATGCTGAGACAGTATCTAAAATTCTAAGCCTTACAAAGTAGCTAAGGGCTACTTATGAATGGCGAATCTTGTCATAAAGCTTTACTAAACTTTGAATCAAATCTTGAGGAGAAGAAACAATCTGATGACTGGCCATCCCAAACATCTGTGGTAGATAAAACTTCGCTGATTTTTCTACAGCTAATGCATAAGATTTCAAACCCTCTTGCGAAAATTCACGAAGAGCTTGCTGGACGTCACTGACACCATATTTCCCTTCATACTTATCAAAGTCATTTGGCTTTCCGTCAGACAATAGTATCATCCACTTATTCCGAGTATCACGTTCTTTTAGCAACGTAGCAGAGTGTCTTATAGCAGCACCTATTCGAGTATACCCGCTAGGCTCTATGCTTCCTATATGATTTCGACTTTCTGTCCATTTATCATCAAAACCTTTGAGTGTGATGTAGCTACTGTAGTTTCTTGTTTTAGAATAAAAAGCGTTCACCGAAAAGTCAATTTCGTATTCTTCTAATATCTCTCCGAACAAGATGGCTATTTGCTTCTCGATGTCCAGTATCCGATAACCATCCACATAACCGTCACTACTTAGGCTCAAATCCAACAGTAATAGTATCGATATGTCCTTTTGGGACTTTCTACTAGAGAGGTATATTTTTTCGGTAGGGGTATGCCCTGTTTGTAAGTCTATGAGATAATCTGTGACACTATCTATGTCTATTTCCGAACCTTGGGTTTGGCGTCTTTTCCACTCATATGCATTATTTACATTTGCCAGCATCTTACGAAGTGCCAGCAGCTCAGAGCTGAAATTAGTTAATGTATCTTTATAATATTTCGAACTATCTTGTCTGTGCTTCTTGAGATAAACTTTGCAATAGTCTTCTCTATAGTTCCTCTTTTTGTAGTTCCACTCTGGATAGGATACGCTTTTCCCTGGTTCTTCGTGTGACGCACTCTCCGCAATATTGGTATTCTCTACGAAGTCTGCTTGATAAACACTATGCGTTTCATCGTCTACACGTACCGTTAAGTTTAAATTTAGCTCATCTAGAGCGTCCTGGTGAGATTCCAAATCATCATCACCATCAAAGTCCCTCCAAGTGCCATTGAACTCTTCTGCGGTATCTACTTTCTCAAAATTGTGAGTTAAGGTGTAGTCCTCTTGAGCCTTCTTGTCTACGGTAAGACTTCTAATCTCTTCAACAGCTTTTGCTTTGATTATTGTCTCCGGTGTGGGCAATGCTGTTTTAACTTTGTCATTGAAATTCTGAATTTCTTTTTTCTTCGATCTTGGCTCGTTATACATCCACTTGCCATATAGCCAAGTTAAGTCAGCCTCTTCTCTTTTATCTTTTACTTGATTAACTAATCCTAAATATAACTGATCATATAGTTCTTGACTGTTCGGGAAGTCAGCAAACATTTTCGTCAATATCTGACTTGAAGCGTCTTTGGCTTTTTTACTCGAATCTTCATATGTGTTTCCTGCTACATCCCAGTTGAGATTGACCTCTCTTTGTATTGCCAAATAGATGACTCTATAGATGTAAAACTGTTTATTTGCTTCTGGAGTATTGAACTTATTGAAGTTCATCGGGAGAAAAAAGTTCTCGTTTTTATAGCCTCCCTCACGTTCTGCTGGGTAGATGTCTATTTTGCTACCGCTGACGGCACAAGCAAGCACAGATAGCCTTTCCCTTAGGTCTTCTAAGTGAACTACTCTCTGATCCAAATCAAGTGCCGATTTCTTACGGTCCTTGAAATATTTCGCCACTTTTCCAAACAGGTATTCGTCTAATGCCATACTAAATCAATAGGTTACACATGTCTTCTAAAGCTGCTGTAATCTCTAAATCGTCGGTTAGAGGCTCCACTATTGCTGTCTTCACAGAAAGGCGAGGAGGAAGACCACTATGTATCAAAGTAGCAGCGTTTACTAGAAGTCTAGTAGATGCCGTTTCTGAAAGTCCTAACTCTTTAAGATTTCTAATTTTTGTAGCTATGGATACCAGTTTTACTGCAGTATCCCTTTCTATATTTGTTTCTTGACTAATGATCTCTGCTTCTAAGCTTTCGTTTGGGTAATTGAAAGATATGGCAGCAAATCGTTGCTTTGTAGATGGCTTAAGCTCCTTAAAGCTTTTTTGATAGCCTGGATTGAATGAAGCCACAAGCATAAAACCTTCTTTGGCGTGTATCTTTTCAGCACGCTTGTCTATGAATAATTCTCTCCTGTGGTCCGTAAGACTATGGATAGCTACGATTACATCAGGACGAGCCTCTGCTATCTCATCTAGATAGAGTATTGCTCCATCTTTTACAGCTAGACTGAGAGGGCCATCTTGCCATACAGTCTCAGCTCCTTTTATGATAAATCTTCCAATCAAGTCCGTTGCGGAAGTTTCTTCATGACAACTTACTGTGTATAGAGGTTTGTCTAGGACAGCAGCCATATGCTCTACAAACCGGGATTTCCCAGTTCCTGTAGGACCTTTGAGTAGCAGTGATATCTTATTGTTATATGCGTGCTCAAATATTTCCATCTCTTTTCCGACAGGCTTATAGTAGGGGATAGTTGCGGTTTTTTTCATTACGTTAGTATTGCCTTCGATCATTTTATTTCCTTTTGTTTTTCTAAAAAATGGGCAAGCCAGATATAAACCAACTTGCCCATTATTACTAGAGTGCTCTCTCTAGTTTCTTATTGCTCTATTTCTAAAGCCTCATCTGTAGGTCTACCATATTTGATAAACTCGTACATGAATAATGCTATTCCTACGGTGAACATTGTTGCACAGAGTACAAGTATCAAGAAGTGAACTTTGATCTCATCTTGTACTACACCAAACTCAAGTCCCATTATACGTTCCATATATACCTGAGCTACACCTGCAACTCCAAAGGCTACAGTCATACCTACCATACCAATATTGGATAGCCAAAATGCTAATTGACCTCTATTGCTATCATAGAATTTTCTTCCAGTCATATTTGGCATAGCGTATACGATAATCGCAAATACGATCATTGCATATGCACCCCAGAATGCAAGGTGTCCATGCATTGCAGTTACCAATGTACCGTGTGTGTACATATTAACAGATGGTAGCGTGTGTGCTAGACCTAATAGTCCTGCACCTACGAATGATACGATTGCCGTTCCAAGTGTCCAGTTAAGAGCCATCTTATTAGGATGTTTTTTCTCTCCTTTACGATACATAGATACTGTAAATAGTGCCATTGCTAAGAAAGCAAGAGGCTCTAACGCAGAGAATACACCACCTACAATCAACCAAACTTTACCAGCTCCGATGTAGTAGTAGTGGTGACCAGTACCGAGTATACCCGATATGAATGTAAGTCCTACGATAACGTATAACCATTTCTCGATTACTTCTCTATCTACACCCGTGATTTTGATCAATAGGAATGCAAGGATACCACCCATGATAAGCTCCCATACACCTTCTACCCATAAGTGAACAACCCACCATCTAAAGAATGAATCCATAGTCTGATTGTCAAACCAGATCATACCTGGAAGGTATAATAGAGCTGCGAACAACAGTCCCATAGTAAGTACCAATGATGTAGTAGTTCTTTGTTTCCCTTTATAAAGAGTAGCTATTATAATGCCTAAAAATGTCAGAACATTAACAACGACCAGATAATCCAGCGGTCGGGGGATTTCGAGGAATTTTCTTCCTTCCCAATAGTTGAAGTGAAAACCAACTATAGCTACGACACCAACTAATGCTAGTGTAATCAGCTGAATATAAGCTAGTTTGACACTAACCAGTTCATGTTGAGCTTCTTCTGGTATGATGTAATAGGCTGCTCCCATAAATCCACTAAGTAGCCAAACTACAAGAAGATTTGTGTGAACTGCTCGAGCAGTATTGAATGGTATGAAATCATGGAGGACGTCATATCCCATATGAGCAAATCCCATGATAAATCCGTAGATAAGTTGCAAGGCGAGCAACAACATAGAAAGTGCAAAAAACCAGTAGGCTACCTTTTGTGATTGATACTTCATGCTTATTTATTTGATGCTTTTTTAGTCTCGTATTCTGTTTTTGCTGGGAAACCGTTAAGGTCTACTTTTCCAACCCATTCAAAGAATACCACTAGGTCATCCGCTTCTGCGTTAGAAAAACCATAAGCAACCATTTTTCTCCCTCTTGGAGACCAAGGTTCTGTGGTCATAAGTGCTGCTTTGATGTAACCTTCTCCTCGTCGCTCCACTACTTTGGTAAGTTCAGGTGCATAGTATGCTCCTTCTCCCATGATGGTGTGACAACCCATACAGTTGTTTTCTTCCCATAGTACTTTTCCTCTGATGACTTCTTCTGTTAGGTTTTCAGAGTGTGTGTTTTTCGGGACTTCCTTGGCTATCGTGGTCCAGGTGAGCCAGAGAAAAACTCCGAAACTGACCACAGTACCACCAAGAAAGAACGTTCGTGCTTGACTTTTTGATAACATAATTGATTGTTTTTTGGTTAAATTTTTTACTTCTATCTTTCACTTATGTAACTAGTGATACAAAAAAGTAACCAAAAATAACACCTTAATCAGACAACAACATCCAATTAAGATATGACATCCGTCAGTTATAGTTATGTTATTATCTAGTTGTAAGATATCTGCTGATCACATGCCAATGGCAGCGGTTCCAAGTCCTATTTTACTTATACTTCAATAGCTCTTCAATCTTTTGCCTTAATGAATGCTCCGTAACCAGCCCTCTAGATCTTTCAATCTCTTTATCTTTATTTATAAAGATTAGAGTAGGCACAGAAACTACTCCTAGTTCCTTAGCCAAAACCACATTCTCATTTGCTTTGGTTTTAAGGAACACAACATCACTCTCATACTCTCTTGATAGTTTGTCCAATATAGGCATGAGTGACTTGCACGGATTGCATGTATCCGTATAAAAATCTAA
>DNBZ01000246.1 GCA_003484585.1 Bacteroidota bacterium
TGGCAAGAGGTTTAAAAGTTTTTTAAGGTTGAATTATTCTACTAAAGTAGCAGTAGACAAGTTTACAAAGCTGTAGTTAGTACCTACTTTGTTGTACATTACTGCAATAACTTTGATATGACTTTCGTCCCAATCAGAATCTAATTCGAAAGAAGCTTCACCAGAAACGTTAGTTCCTACTGCTAATCCTTCAATTGGAGAACCATAACCAGCATCGTTAGTGATTTCTTTTCTAAGAACATTTTTGTGTAACGCTCCGTTTCCTTCAGAGTGTCCAGACTGGTATCCTTCAACTTTATCTTCTAATACATATAAAGCTAGATAAGGAGAAGAAAGATCTGAATATGCTTCAGTCATATATTTTAAGTTCATAGTACCGTCAACAATTTCGTATTTCACAGTAGTATTTGCTACTACGTCAGCTGCTGCGTGAGTATTAACTCTTTCATATATTTCGTCTTCTTCTCCAGTCGTATTTACTCCAGCAGATCGGTCAAGACTAGTCACACTTCCGTTTGCACCAAAGTGAGGGTAACCTGTAGCACCCCAAGCATCTTGAAGAGTAGTTGCTGCCTCAATTACGTATAATCCTGCAACAAAATTTTGACCGTAAGCAGTCATAAATTCTCCAGATCCTTCTATACCGCTTTTAAGAGAGGCGGCCATTGTCCAACCCCAAGTACCACAAGGAGGACAGTTAGTCCCACTGAATTTCACTGCAAAAGAGTTGTTTTCTTTAATTACAGCTGTAACTGCTAGATTATCTTCTGATCCGCCGCCAGACCCAGTTGGTGTAGTAGTTGTGTCATCTGAACAACCGAACAGAAATGCTGAAGCTATTAAGCTTAGTACAAAGATTTTTTTCATTTATTTTTATGTTTAATTTTAGAATTTCAAATATACAAGAATTTTTTTCATTTATTTATAATTTAAAAATCATGACATTTCTAGTAGTATGTTACTAGTATGAAATACCAGCAATAGTTAGCTTCTTCTGGCTATTGGGCTCACATCTACCTATTATTTGTGCTTCCACATTAAAACTAGCTGCTATAGATATTAAGTCGTTTGCTATAGTTTTATCGCAGTAAATCTCTAACCTATGTCCCATATTAAAGACTTCGTACATCTCTTTCATAGATGTACCCGTAGTTTCGTGTATCGTTTTATATAAAGGTGGAATCTCTAATAAGCTATCTTTAATAATATGTAAAGGCTTGTCCAAAAACTTCATAACCTTAGTCTGAGCTCCTCCTGTACAATGGATAATGCCGTTTATCGCATCTTTGAGAGCATTGTCTTGCATTATCTTGTTAAGTATGGGTGCGTACGTACGAGTAGGGGAAAGAAGTGCCTTTCCTATGTCAACCGGTGTACCTTCCAGACTATCTGTAAGCGAAAACTGACCGCTGTAGATGTACTCTTCGTCTGTGTTAATATCAAAAGACTCAGGATACTTAGCGTGGTACGAGTGATGTAGTAGGTCATGTCTGCCAGAGGTCAAACCATTGGACCCCATTCCTGCATTATAAGCGTTTTCATAAGTGGCTTTTCCGTAGGAGGAGAAACCAACTATTACATTATCGGGTTGAATGTCTACCTCTAGTATTTCATTACGTTTTGGTCTACAAGCTACAGTACTATCCACTATTATGGTTTTTACCAAGTCGCCCACGTCTGCTGTTTCGCCACCCGTAAACTTTATTTTAGTTCCGAAAGAAGCCATAGTATCTATACATTCTTCGAAACCGTCAATAATTTCTTTGATAACGGCACCTGGAATTATGTGCTTGTTTCTACCTATGGTGTTAGACAGTAAGTAAGGACCAGTAGCACCAGTACAGATAATGTCGTCTAGATTCATCACAAGTGCGTCTTGGGCTATTCCCTTCCATACACTTATGTCTCCGGTTTCTTTCCAGTATAAGTAAGCTAGGGAAGACTTAGTGCCTGCTCCGTCTGCGTGTACTATATTACAATACTCATCATCACCGCCTATATAATCTTCTACTACCTTACAAAACGCATTAGGAAAGATTCCCTTATCTACATTAGTTATGGCTTTATGTACGTCTTCTTTTTGCGATGAGACACCGCGTTTTTCGTATCTACTCAATGGATTAAGTTCTGTTTAATCTTCGTCTTTAAGCAACCAAATCTTGTTATCCTTGATTTCAAAGTCTACATATTCTCTGTCAAATATGCTGTACCCTAACACGGTACTATTCGTATCTACCATTTTACATTTTACCTTAGTATATACTTTATCTTCTATTTTAAGTTGAGCTAAAGTAAATGAGGTACCATATATTTTGGTTCCATCTGAAAGTTTAATTTTATCACCTGTATCTTTAAAATCGTCAGCTTTCAGAGCACCAGATCTAATAAGCTGCTCCACAAGAGACTGTGGCATTAGTGTTCTGCGTTCTTCGCCATTGTACTCAAACTTGATTTTCTTTCTACCTACGTATCCATAAAGATTATAAGCATCTCCTCTTCCTTTCGTCAGAGCAACAAAATCGTATTTGGCTAGCAACTCTTCTTCTACTTTCTTCACTACTAATAAACTATCATTTACCTCTTTAGCTCTTAAGAAACTATCAATGTCTCCTTTGGTTCTGGTAAGGAATGCTCTCTGTTGTGTAAGTAAGTATGGACTGTATACAGATCCTTTCCCATTTAGTGCTTCATCATTTCGTTGTCCGTATTCTACACCTATAGATAGTACATCAAAGTTGCAGTTCACCACTTTTACAGTAGTTCGTCTATTTTTTTGGTGTTCCTCTTCAGTACAGTCAGATGTTACTGGGCCTTCACACGGACAGTTAGTTACTAATTGGCTTTCACCATATCCTCTAGCTTCTAGTCTGAAAGGGTTTATACCTCCTTTTTCTACTAGATATTGTACGGTAGAATTTGCTCTCTTCTGAGATAGGTCTCTGTTAAATTCATAAGACGCACGGCAGTCTGTATGAGAACCAAGCTCTATGGCCATACGTGGGTATTTTGTAAGGGTTTTTATTAAGTCATCTAAAATAGGAATAGCATCACTACGTATATCCCATTTAGCTAAGTCAAAATAAATAGGCAATACAAATACGTCATTACACGTATTTTTCATACAAAAATCTTTAACGTGCTGACAGTCCAGAGAGTTTTCTACACCCATAGTACTTACATACTGCGGTTTAGCATCATAGTAATATGCATTGCGTTTAGATACTTCAATGGTGTATTCTCTATTGATGCCTATTTCGGTTTCATAGTAGCCTTTGTTATCCGTTCTAAGTCTTATTTTAGTAGAGTCTATATTATTACTAATAACTACCAATGCATTCTTAATAGCAGTTCCACTATCGCAATCCGTAATTTGTCCTTTCAGCTTACACTCTATTGGCTCCATAGTGAAATGGAAAATGTCATCCTGACTTTTAACTCTATTTGAGCTAAAGTACCCACTTTCTTTTGTAGCGTCCAATATTATTCCAAAATCATCTCCAGAAGAGTTAATAGGACTTTTCATGTTATTAGGAACATTCCAATCTGTAGGTCCTTCGCCAGTTTTAGTAGTTTCAAAAATGTCTAGACCGCCAATACCTGGGTGTCCGTCAGAAGCGAAGTATAATGTTCCGTCTTCGTGTACATATGGGAACATTTCGTTGTCTTCTGTATTTATACTAGGTCCTACGTTTATTGGCTCACTCCATGTTCTGCCTCTTCTTACGAAAGTGACCATCCATATATCCTTAGTTTTTTCTAGTAAAGCAGTGTCGCTTTCGCCATATCCGCCGGGTCTATCAGATGCGAAGTACATAGTCTTGTCTCCATCTGCTAACACAGGGTGACCATAGTTCCAATTTACATCTTCTTGATTTGCACAAAAACTAAGTGGGTCAAGACTCATTTCCCAACCTTTGCCAGATTTTCTAGCTTCGTATATTTTACATTTCGGTTCTTTACCTGAGATACCGTTACACTGAGTTACGTACATTTTAGACATACGCTTATTGAAACATACTGTTCCGTCATTGTATTTGGTATTTAAACCTTCTACAATATCAGCGGTGCTCCATTTTTCTTTGCCTCTTGAACTAGTCAACTTCACTTCCCAAACATCACTATGATTTCTCAAGGTTCTGTCATACTCTCCATCAGAATAACCATCATCTCTATCTGAGGTAAACATGATAGTCTTATTTTTTCTATCAGCCCACATAGGTGAGAAATCATCTGCTTTTTTATCGTTGGCAGGCTTAAAAGCGTCAACCTTGTATCTAGATTTTTCCTCTTTCCAGACTAGGGCTTTTTCACAACCTTGTATCATAGGATCAATTCGCTCATCGCTAGGCACCTCTTTTTGATACTTTTTGAAAGCTTCAATAGCCTTTTCATAATCACCAAGTTGCTTGTACATCTGGGCTATTCTATAAATGGCTATAGGGTCTTGTGCACCATATTGCAATGCTTTATTATACAATTTTAAAGCTTGCTTTGGCATGTGATTAAACCGGTAGCTTTCGGCACCTCTAAAGGCTGCATTCTGTCTGTCAGCTTTGGGAAGTTCGGTGTCGCTTGCTAGTTGATCGTACATATCTGCAGAAATAGCGTACTGCTTTTTCTTCATTGCATCTGCTGCGTTTTTCATGCTTACGCTTCCGCAGCTAGTTAAAACAAGGATAAAGCTACAGAGTAATCCTAACTTAATAGAGTGATTTATTTTCAGATTCATCGTTTAATAAGAACGTCAAAAATCCAAAATTCTGTTGCCAAAA
>DNBZ01000073.1 GCA_003484585.1 Bacteroidota bacterium
GGTCTTATGGGATCTAAAGCACTAGCAGAATACATTTCGAAAAATATAAAGCTGGATCTAATGATCAACATGGATATGCTCGGCAGACTCAATGATGAGCGGTCTATAATAGTAAGCGGAGTAGGGACTTCCCCTCGATTTACAGATCTCGTAAAAAGCAATACTCCTACAGATTTCAAACTAACAATGGACAGCAGCGGTGTAGGACCTACAGATCACACTAGTTTCTACCTCCAGAACTATCCTGTTCTTAGCTTTTTTACTGGATCACATTCAGACTATCACAAGCCTACAGATGATGCAGATAAACTAAACTACAAAGGCATGGAAGACATACATGCATATATATACAAAATCCTAGAAGCTTTAGAAAATGAGACTAGCTATCCATTTGAAAAAACGAAAGTAAAGTCAACCAAAAAAATACCAAAATACAAAGTAACACTCGGCGTAATGCCAGACTACGCAGACTATGGCGATGGACTACACCTAGATGCTGTGACCGAAGGAAGACCTGCAGATCTTGCGGGCTTAATGGAAGGTGACATAGTAATGAAAATAAACGATTGCGAAATAAAAGAGGTGTACTCTTATATGGGATGCCTTGCCACACATCAAAAAGGAGATACGGTAATCATCACCTACAAAAGAGGAAATCAAGTTAAAACCACCAACCTTACATTCTAGTAGGAACACGTCTGATTGTGAGAACACGTCTTAAGGCGTGTTCTCACTTCATTAAAAAAATCCAAAACGTCTTCACGTACTGAATTTTTTTATGCTATTTTTGAGAAATGAAAAACCTCTTACCTTGCCTATTTCTGTTAAGCATTACAGCCCAAAGCTTCGGGCAGTGTTCGCCTACTTTAAGAGAAATTTACGATTTTGAGGTTGGCGATAAGTTTGTGTACCAAATCACAAATGTTGAACCTGGTAATGGAACTCCAGTATATAGCTACTCTTACGACTCCGTTTTCGTTTTGAAAAATATATCAAGAGGTGATACTCTAAGTTATATTCTTAGTAATAGAACAGCTAATTCTAAGAACACGGACACCTTAACACTTATTGACTCTACAAATCATCCTCTAAATATATGTGAAAACTCTTTTGCTAATATTTGGAGTACTCCATTTTCTGATCGGAGAGGAATTCAAAGATGGGATACATTAAATTTATACTTAAAAGTTCAAGTAGAGGAGAATAACAACGAAGACTCAATCAAGTTTATTGAAGGTTCAACAGCTTACAAAGGTGACTTTTATAAAGACTCTCTAGGTAATAAAATATTGTATCAAAGAGATATGGAAACTCTAGAGGGTGTAGACATGAGACAAGAATTTCAGCAAGGTCTAGGAAAAACGTTAGACGTCTTTACTCATTTTGAAGGGCAAACAAGTCGACAACTTATACAGCTAATCCGCAATGGCGACACGCTTGTTAATATTAAGACTGCTAGTTTTCAGTCTTTAAAAGCAGCAAATTCAATTACAATTTATCCTAATCCTACTTCTACTTTATTACACATAGAAGCTTCTTCACCTATTCAATTTATAAAACTATTTGACACAAATGGCAAGATGGTCCTATCAGTAAATGAGACTAAGAGTATAGACCTCAGATCCCTATTGCCAGGAATTTACATTGCTGAAATAACTTCAAACGCAGGAATACTTCACAAAAAGGTATACAAGAAATAGGGTCTTTCAATTACCCCTATTCTATTAACTTTGCCGCTAAATGGAAATAGGAAAAAAACTGTTCGACTTTGAGCTAAAAGGTACTGATAACAAGATATATGACAAATATACTTTTGCAGATAGAACTACATTAGTACTTATAGTAACTTGCAATCACTGCCCATATGCTAGAGCCTATTGGAAAAGACTCAAAGAAATGTACAACAAATTGGAAGAGGACAATTTGATGATTTTAGCTATCAATCCTAATGATGCAGATCAATATCCTGCAGATTCTTTTGAGGCTATGCAAGCCCTTCAAAAAGAACTCGATATCCCTTTTCCTTACTTGTATGATGAGAATCAACTTGTAGCCAAAAAACTAGGTGCTACTCGTACACCAGAAGCTTTTGTTTTCAATAGTAGTAGAGAGTTGGTTTATCAAGGAGCTATAGATGATAACTGGGAACATCATACTATGGTAACGCAAGTGTATTTAGAAGATGCCATAGAAGATACACTCGATGGAATGGAACCAGATTTTCCGGAAGTGCCTGCTGTAGGTTGCAGTATAAAGTGGAAAAAATAAGATAAGTGGACCAACTTATAGGAAAGAATATTGTAATAACCGGAGCCTCTTCCGGCATTGGCAAAGCACTCGCTATAGCTGCTGTTCAGGTAGGTGCCAATGTGGCCATAGCTGCTCGAAATCTCGAAAACCTAAACGATTTAAAACTAAGTCTGGCTTCCTATAAAAGCACAATAGTGCCTATACAATGCGATGTAAGAAATCGTGCTGAATGCGAAAACCTTATAGCTACCGCTATAGACCAGTTAGGAAGTATAGATATACTAATAAATAATGCAGGTATCTCTATGCGAGCACCTTTTGAAGAGGTAGCCATAGAAGTGCTAGAAGAAGTAATGAATGTAAACTACTGGGGTGCAGTATACTGTACCAAAGCGGCCTTACCTGAGTTACTCAAAAATAAAGGAAG
>DNBZ01000356.1 GCA_003484585.1 Bacteroidota bacterium
TGGAGCTGGTCATAGCACATTAGAGTTGGCTGGGTTTTTAAGTATTCAAGTAGTAACTAAACCTGCAATGGCAGGCGGTTTATCTTTTAAAGAGGTAGAAGAAAAAGTAAGAGCATCTATAGCAGAGTTCGAAACACGTGGTGTAACTCAAGAAGATTTAGATATAACTAAAACTCAGGTACTAAGAGCAACCTACAGCCAACTAAATAGTATTGACAGTAAGTCTGGTGTTCTAGGTCATTTTTCTATGATGAAAGGCGATGGCTATGGTCTTCAAAATGAGATAGACAGGTATAATGAAGTGACTGCTGAAGACGTACTGTCAGTATATAATAAATACATAAAAGGCAGAAAAGCAGTTATACTAAGAGTGGAGCGTGAAGCAAAGAAGGATGATGACGATGACACACCAAAAAGTGTAAATCCTCACGCAAACGATCCTAAGAAAACAGAAGCACAATATGAAGGCTTAGTTTATAACGCACCAAAGCAAGATTATATTACACCAAGTGTACCGGCAGCTAATGCATTCAAACTACCTGATTTTTATACAGAAAAGTTTGATAACGGATTAAAATTAATAGGTACTCAATCTTCTGAGTCTCCATTGGTTTATTTCTATATTGATATGGAAGGGGGACACTTATTAGAAAGTGATAAAAAGGTATCGACAGGTACAGCTATGATGACTGCTAGCATGATGGGAGAAGGAACCGAAAAGCTAACAACGGAGCAATTTTCTAGAGAGTTGGAAAAGCTAGGTAGTTCTATTAGTTTTAACTCTGGCACAATGAATAGTAGCATATTTGTAAGCTCATTATCTAAAAATGTAGATGCTACGTTAGCACTTCTTAAAGACGCATTATTCCAACCTCGATTTGATGCAGCTGATTTTAAGCGTATCAAAGAGCAAACCATTGAAGGATTAAAATCTCAGAAGTCTAACCCATCTGTGATGGCTAATAAGGCTTGGAGTAAGATAATGTACGAAGGAACTATTCTTTCAGATTACTACTACGGAGACTTTAAGTCAATCAATAAAATAGGTTTGGATGATGTAAAGTCATTTTATAAGACCTACTACTCTCCAAATGTGAGTACACTAGTAGTTTCTGGAGACATTAGCAAAGAAGATGCTTTAAGCAAACTTTCATTCTTAAAAGAATGGGAAAATACCAATGTGGTAGTATCTGCTGTGCCTGAACTTAAAATGCCAAGTAAAACAGTAATATACTTAGTAGATAAGCCATATGCGTCTCAGTCTACAATATATGCTGGTCACCCAGGACCTAAGTTTGATTATAAAGGAGACTATTTTAAGTCTGGAGTAATGAATTATACTCTTGGTGGTGCTTTTAATAGCAGATTAAACTTAAAACTAAGAGAAGATAAAGGATGGACTTATGGTGCTAGATCTGGTTTCTCTGGTAATAAACAGTATGGTGTTTACAGATTTTCTGGAGAGATAAAGAAAGAAGCTACAGACAGTGCTGTTCAAGTACTAATGGAGGAAGTAATTAAATTTTCAAATACTGGAATTACTCAGGAAGAGTTAGACTTTACTAAAAGTTCTATCACACTAAGTGAGGCACTTGATTACGAAACTCCTTTTGATAAATTGAATTTCTTAAATAGTATTATTGAGAATGATTTGCCAAAAGATTACACTATGCAACAAGCCGCAATGATAAAAGGTATGAGTGTGGCAGATATAAATGCTGTAGCTAAAGCACAATTAAAGCCAGACAATATGGTGATAATAGTAGTAGGACATGCTTACAAAGTGAGAGACGGACTAAACAACCTAGGTTATGGTAAGATTAAGGAAATCACTGTAGATTAGATTCTACATCAAATTAGTAGAACTAAGCGTTCGTCAATTGACGAACGCTTTTTTTTTGCCCCTTATTTGAGCAGAGAGCTATAGTCGTCTAGCTGTTTTTTGGCAAGAGCTGCGGTACTATAATGCTCTTCTACTAGATTTCGACCATTCTTAAGAATGGTCTTCCAGTCAATTTCACCTTTTTTCAATTGGTTATATACCTTGGCGTATTGAGATGGGGTATCTGCTATGAGTAAATGCTTGCTGGTAATATAATCAATGCCTTGTGCTCCTACTGTAGTGCTTATAACAAGCTTACCTACTGCCATAGCTTCTAGAATTTTAAGTCGTATACCACTACCACTTTTTAAAGGTACTACGCAAACGTCAAGATCCTTTACAAAGTCATAGGCACTAAGCACATCATCGTTTACGATAAGTCTATCAAATTTAGCAAAAGCGGTTTTGTTTATTCCTTTGCCTGCTAGATGCAGTTTGTACTTGGAGTCTAGAGGTACTAGGTTGGGATGTATGTCTCTTAGATACCAATTTACCGCTTCACTATTTGCGTGCCACTCCATAGACCCAATGTGATACCAATTATGGATGTCTTGAGATGGCGAATACTTCCAACTGTCTAAATCTATGCCTGCAGGTATAGTGAGACACTGTACCGTAGGGTCAATTTCTTTAAACTTCTCACCGTCATCATCTGTTACCGGCACTACTATATCTACCTTCTGTAGTAGTTGGGTTTCGTATGCTTTTAGCTGCTTGGATAATTTATTTAGGTAAAGTTTCTTTAAAGGGTTGGTCTCATTTTTTGCTAAGCGTTCCCAGATTTCAAACTCTACATTATGCATTCGTAATGCTAATAAGCCTTTATGCAATTGATTTACTATCCCAATATATGGACCTACAAATGTTCCTTCTAGCTGTACTATATCAAATTTCTTTTCCTTGAGCAATGCAATGAGCTTGTCTTCAAATTCTTTGTTGTAGAATCGAGTGACATTATACGATTTATTGAGT
>DNBZ01000032.1 GCA_003484585.1 Bacteroidota bacterium
CTGGTTTTTCCAAAGAAAAACAGAAACAACGAAACGTTATATTTCAGCGTTTTGAGAAAGCCTAAGTCAAATTTTAGTCGACTAATATTTAAAGATTGATATTTATATATATGAAAGAAATAAAAGTACTTGTGATAGTAGCGATGGCTTTTGCCTTAGCTAGTTGCGGTGCTAAGACGGCTACCGCAATAGTAGAAGAACCTGTAAAAGAAACTACGGAAGTAGAAGAGCCAATAGAGTTGTTGACACCATGTACTACTTTGTCACAGCTCAGTAGTAGAGATAGAGATGAGGCAGAAACTGCATTCGTCCTATATCGAGATTTAGTAAAGACAGGTGCTTTAGCCCACGCACTTCCGCTCTGGAAAAAAGCCTATTCCCTTGCTCCAGGAGCAAATGGTCGTATCCAATACCATTTCGATGACGGAGTCAAGATATATACTGATCTTTTTAAAAATGCTATTGATAAAGATCAAAAGCAAGCCTTTATAGATACTGTAATGATGATCTATGATAAGCGTTCAGAATGCTTCGGTAATGAAGCAACTATCAAGGGTAGAAAGTCATTTGACTACTATTATAATTTCTTTGAATATAGCGATGCCGATAAGACATTTAATCTATTTCAAGAAGCAGTTGAAGATAAAGGAAAAAAAGCTGATTACTTTGTGATCAATCCATTTTCTAAGTTACTACATGATAGAGTAGTAGAAGGAAAGATCTCTAAAGAGGAAGGTGTCAAGTTAGCTATAACGTTAAACAGCGCAATCTCACACGGACTAGCTAACTGCGCTACTAAGTGTGATGCTTGGAATATTATAGCGGACTATGCACCTAATAGATTAGAATCACTAGAAGGTATTGATGACTTTTACGATTGTGATTATTACAGTAATAAGTATTATACACAGTTCCAAGAGAATCCAACGGATTGTGAAGTAATAAAACTGGCATATCGCCGTATGTTGAGAGGAAAGTGTGACATAGATGATCCTCGTTTAGTAGAGGTGAAAGCATCAAAAGATAAAAATTGTTTTACTCCACCTACGCCTGTTGGTCCGCTTAGACAAGCATTTGATATTTACTCTACTGGAGATTACAACGGTGCTATTGTCTTATTTAAGAAATTTATTGCTAAAACTACTGATGTAGAGAAAAAAGCAAAGTACACACTCTTGATAGCTAAAATCTATTACGGTGATATCAAGAACTTTGTGTCGGCAAGAAAGTATGCAAGAGAGGCTGCTAAACTTAAGTCTAGTTGGGGAGAACCTTATATACTGATAGGTAAGCTTTATGCTAGTAGTGGTCCGCTATGTGGTCCTGGTCTTGGCTGGGATAGTCAGATTGTAACTTGGCCTGCTATAGACAAGTTCCAATATGCGAAGAAGATCGATCCTTCTGTAGCTGGAGAAGCTAATAAATGGATTAATACTTACTCTCAATATATGCCTAACAGAGAGGATATCTTTCAGAGAAGTATCAAAGAGGGTAGTTCATTCAAAGTGAGATGTTGGATCAATGAGAATACTACTGTAAGGGTAAAGTAAGATATATTTCTGTTAAAGCTATATAAAAATAGCTCTGTCGATTGGTGTGGCTCTCTGTGGTACTAGACCTCCGAAGTTTTCTAAAGCGTTGAAGATTTAAGAATGTTAACATTCCTTATCATCTTCAAATTTCGTTTTGTTGGGAATTGCAAATATTCACGGTACATTATATTTACTATAATTAGTCTAGGTACAATTCAAAATATATAGTACAAATGGCATAGAAACATCTGAATTATGGAGGTGGAGTCTAAAGAAGAAGAGGCGAAAGATCACTAAAAGGGACAATACTTATAGGGCTATTGACAGCAGGACATTACTTTTTTTTAGTTAATAAGTAATATCCAATTCAATTCTATCACGGGAGATTACAATACTCAGCAAGCAGCATAGATGTTAGGTAATCTGATCAATATGATTTACAGACGTGAGCAGGAGTTAGAGTCAGATTACTTTGGTTTAAGACTCATGATGGAGTCAGGTTATGATCCTCGTCAACTCAAAGGTGTAATGGGTATACTAGAGTCTGGACCTGGTGGAGGTGCCAAGCCAGAGTGGAAAAGTACCCATCCAAGTCACGAGAATAGAAGAGAAACGATAAAAGAGTCTATAGAAAAGTACAATACAGAGATAGAAAGGTAAGATTTAGGAATCTTTATGGACGATATATGCGTTATTTAGGTATCGCTTAACACGTTAATTAGGATTAAAACAGAATAAAATTATGGCAAAGAATTTATTTGGGTCGAGTAGTAGTAACCCAATGTTGAAAGAAGACACTTTCAAACCAAAGTACAATTCATCAGGATTGATAGTTGAGGGAGATGTAATGACTGTAAATGGAGCAGTTAATAAGACTCTTTTACTCTTTAGTATGATGATGGCCACAACTTCGATTGCATGGTTTATGCCCTCGACGTTTTTGCTTTACGTAGGAGCAGGTGGAGGACTTGTTGTTTTAATTGCTGCTGCATTTAAGCCACATCTAGCGCCTTTTTTAGCTCCTCTATATGCATTATTAGAAGGTCTAGCTATTGGTACTATATCGGTGATGTATGCTACAGCTTTTGAAGGTATAGTATTGCAGGCTGTTGGTCTTACTTTCGGTACATTATTTATGATGTTAGCGATATACAAGTCTGGACTAATCAAGGTTACAGAAAAATTTAGAATGGGTGTAGCAATGGCAACTGGTGCAATAATGATTTTGTATTTATTTGGTTGGATTGGTCAAATTTTTGGATTCGAAGTAGCTATGTTACATGATTCTGGTATGTTCGGTATAGGCATAAGCGCGGTGATCATTGTTGTTGCTTCAATGAATCTTTTATTGGATTTCGATATGTTCGAAAGAGGAGAGAAGCAAGGTGCACCAATATATATGGAATGGTTTGCAGCTATGGGTCTTATTGTGACGTTAGTTTGGCTTTATATAGAGTTTCTAAGACTCCTAAGTAAACTAAGAGATTAGTATCCGATAAAATTGGATCCTAGCATCTAGTTTGTGAAAAAAATAAAATTTAAAGGTGGTCGGTTTTACGATCGCCTTTTTTTATGCCAGAAGTAAAATTATAGGGATCGCTACTAAATAATTATTTTAGAGATTGATGCTTATCGTTGAATAAAATGTGGTGAGGGAGTGATGGTCATGCAAATTCAATCTACTTTTCCTATAGATGTAGATGTATCAGATGTACTTATAAAAGTATATACGATGGTGATCGAAAGTGAAATAAGTATTAAGACAATAAGATAAGTGATCAACTAAAAGTAATAAAAGTGTTCTCACCTTACAGTAATGACGAACACTTTTTTAAAACTTGTTTTTAATGGAGTAAAATAATTGCGTATCAATTATTTGCCTTTAATATCATTCCAAACTTTGAATAATTTTTCTTGGTTGGGTCTGTCTTTTGGAATCGCAGTGAGTGCTTTAGTCTCTTCTAGATATTCATGCATATCTCCAGGTAGCGTTTGGTATAACTGAGTACCTTTAGTTTTCCAGTCGAGCATTTTGTCAGTGACATCCTTTATGATTTTTGCTGGATTTCCGACCGCTATCTTTCGATTAGGAATCTCCATATCTGCAGGCACAAAGGTCATAGCGCCTACTATACTTCCTTCGCCTACAACAGCTCTATCCATGATCACACTATTCATTCCTATCATACAGTTAGCCATTAGATGTGCTCCATGTATTATGGCTCCGTGACCCACATGAGCATATTCTTCTAGTATTACTTCTACGCCTGGAAACATATGAATTGTACAGTTCTCCTGAACATTGCATCCGTCTTTGATGATGATGGCACCCCAATCACCTCTGATCGCCGCACCTGGTCCAATATATACATTCTTACCAATGATGACGTTGCCCGTTACTGCGGCTAAAGGGTGTACATAGGTTGATGGGTGTACCACAGGAGTAAATCCTTTGAATGAGTAGATCATAATTAATACACTTGTTTTTCTCGTAGTTCTTTGAAAAATTTCTTGATAATCGCTTCGCATTCTTGATGCATTACACCGTATTCTAATTTTGTCTTTGGATGAAGTATCTTTTTACCAAATCTCATGAAACCTTTTTCATCATCAGCAGCACCGTATACTATTCTACTTAGACGTGCCCAATTTAATGCGCCTGCACACATTGGACATGGTTCCATAGTAACATATAGTGTACATCGCTCCAAAAATTTATTTCCTAGATGCTCACTCGCTGATGTAATAGCCAATATCTCAGCATGAGCGGTAACGTCTGTGAGTATCTCGGTTTGATTGTGTGCCCTAGCCACGATCACATTATTACTTACGATCACTGCGCCTACAGGTATTTCTCCTGCTTCATATGCTTTTTCTGCTTCTTTGAGTGCCTGCTTCATGAAGTGCTCGTCGCTATGTACTGAAAGTGCCATTTTTTTAGTGTATGTGTTTTTCTTCAGGAAATTTCCAATCTCTACCCTCTAGCCATTTAGTATGACTTCTGACTTCTGTCGCAAGTGGTGTTTCACCATAGTACTTCAGTACATAATTCCATATAACTCTAAATTCTTTTTTAGCTACTCGGCTTGCACGATCAAATGCGGCTGTATTTTTTGTCCCTTCTAATAGTGCTTGTGTAAGTCTATTACTTTTCATATTTACATTAGATATATGAGCGAACTCTGGATAGTCCGCAGCAAACTGTGACCAAAGGTTAGCTTGGTTAGCTACAGAGGTGAGCGGTGCGCTAATGTTATCGTTGTCAAATATTTTTGATTTTTCAGAAAGCTGTAGCATTTCAATATATTTTTGCACAGATTTGGATACATCATTCCCTACTACATCATCGACTACATGGATATTGCTCTTGACTAGAATATCTCCAAGGGATCCTTCTAGATTCAATCCATTTTCATGTAATATTTTTCCTATTGGATGTTGATTCATATCCATAGTGCCAGTAATGATCTCATTGTAGTCATCAAGTGTCCATGGATAATTTGCGATAAGTTCTCCATGTGCTTTAGATGATCTCGCTAACCTATTGACATAATTATATGCCATGAAGAACATCGCATCATTGGTTGTGATATCTGTAGATTTGAGTTCTTTCAGTTTGTCTAATACTTTTTTACCTGACGATAATTCTGTAGGATCTTGATTTTCCACCATGCTAAAGAATGACTGTAAACTCTGAGGATCAGTAAGGTCATTTTCGCTTGTATATATTGATTTTAGCGCACCACCAAATACCCAAGTTTCAGTTCCAGTAGATAATACTTTTACTTTTTCGTATGGTTCAATATATTTTCGCTTTCCTATAGTAATAGTGTCTCTAAATTGTGATACTTCATTGAGTAGTTTGACTAGAGTATTCTTTTTGAGTGACTCTTGAATTGTCCCATTTTTTATTGGTTGTATCTTACTGTCGATTTCAGCAGTGGTAATAAAGTATTTGTGACTAAGTGCAGAGACTTTTTTAATAGTAGCGATAGGAGCAGTAGAAACAGCGTTTTGGTTTATGCTTTTATTCTCGTTTGTACAGCTACATAGAGCTAATAGGGTAATAATAAAGGAGCAAATATTTTTCATTTATTTCGAAAGATTCGTATTCAAGTTTAAATATATTGATTTCTATTTCGGAAATTTCCAATTATTGGATTCTAATTTTTGAATATGTGCATAGAGTTCATTGGCGAAAGGAGCATTGGGATATGTCTCTAGCGTAGTGTTCCAAATGTCTCTAAATTCCTTTTTGGCTACATAAGTATTATAATCAAATGCTGGAGTGTTCTTAGTTCCATTAAAGAGGCTAGATTTTAAATATTCGACTTGGTTGTCAACTTCTTTAGACTTAGCGAAGTTAGGATATCTTTCCTGAAAGTTGCTCCATGCTAATACATCATTCATAAGATCTTCCATAGATCCAGATATAGCTGTACCACTAAATAATCTATGTTTGTATTGATTTTTTTTGAGACTAATATATTTTTCTACTTCTGGAGAAAAAATTCCACCAATAGCACCCTCGAGTGCATACTGATCAGTTTCGTATCCGATCATTCCTTCGGATGCTGTGAGTACAAATCCATTTTGTTCACCATCTTTTCCTAAGCGACTAGAGTTCATGTCATAACTACGATTTACTATCGCTTTGTAATTTTCTGGGGACATACTTATTCCTTTCTTATCGAAGCCCAAAGTTGTTTGATAACTAAGCTTGTCCATATAATCTTTGCTCATAAAATATAGAGCATCATTCGTAGATGGATTATCAGTGCTCAGTTGCATTAGTTTTTTGAGAATTGCATTACCATTAGAAATATCATTAAGAGCTAAGCTAGATATGAATGTCTTCAAATCATTAATAGAAGATATATCGTCTATGTCATCTCCAGAATGAAAGACTTCTAGTCCACCACCGTATACCCACATTTCAACTTTGCCATCTAAGAGCACTTTTAGATATGGCTCTGTATATGCCTTACCCCTTAAGGTTACTGTTTCTTTTTTGCTTGATTCTTGGTTGAGATACTTTACGATAGTACCTTCTTTAAGCTTGGTAAGCACGGTGGAAGATTTCAGTTCACCTTCACGAGCTCTGAGATTGTCTACTGTTGTAATGTAGTAAGTAACTTGTTCTATTACTTCTACAGGCTTGATGTCAACCATCTCTTGCTTTTCTAGAGTTTTATCTCCATTACAAGATGTTAGTAATCCAAAGCTAATTATCAAGAAAGAAAATATTAGAATTATACTATATTTCATATGAGGGTATGATATTTTATCTATAACAAAGGTAATTGCTTTTTGGGAAAGGAGAAGAGATATTATCTGAAGGAGTACTGCTCTTTAATACCATCAAAAATCACT
>DNBZ01000338.1:0-665 GCA_003484585.1 Bacteroidota bacterium
GTGGTGCTAATAAATGATTCTGCAATACTTGGAAACCTATACCCTTGACCATAGCTTAATCGAAGGAAGGTATATTTGGCTGCAGCAAAATTTAGTCCCGCACGATACACAGGCTTTCCTTCCTTCCTCTAATTTAAAGTAAACCGCTCATAGCGAGCACCTCCACTAGCAGTTAACCTATTCCACTGCTTATTTAACTGTAAATAGACTGCATAGTTTGTTGCTTGCTGAGTTCCACTATATAATGGTGATTTAGTCAGGGTATTAATGGCCACCAAACCGCCTATAGCGTCAAAATCATTCTTAGGTAAACTGAATTGAGATTGATATTCTGCATATACGAGATTCGAACTATTAGATTGATCTATTGTAGGATCTCCATTATCTACATCATTATTCACACTAAGATACCGCGTGTTTAGTGAATGGCTAAACTTCCCAATATTCCATTTCACATACGGGTCTATACTAAGACGGTTTACCTTATTATCTGTGCCGCTGCTGTCTAATGCGGTATAGCCTAAATCATAGGATTCCCACAATAGAAAACTGCCAGAAGTTCCTTGTTGGTAGGTAGTGTTAAGACCATAAATCAGATTATGCTTACTTACTGTTTTTCGGAGACCGAGCGACCCACGTACTCGTTTATCATAATCGCTCATTTT
>DNBZ01000338.1:772-10904 GCA_003484585.1 Bacteroidota bacterium
TGATAAGCCGTAATATTCGAAACTGAATTCCTCTTATTTCCTTGATATCTAAGCGATTGTCTTTTTGGTAAGTCGTAAAACCCGGTTGAGCTAGTAATTTGTGTAAAGGGGGTATTAGACGGTTTCTTCGTCTTTATATTGATAACGCCATTGAGAGCAGAGCTTCCATATATGACAGAACTGGCACCTTTTATTATTTCCACACCTTCTATTCCTTCTGTAGGTACAAAATTCCAAAGAGGCTGCCCTGCATCGCCACTTAAAAGCGGGACGCCATCTACAAGCACCTGCACTCTAGATCCTGCACCATAGCTCCACCCACTACCGCTGCGTATTGTTGGCTGATTATCTACTACTTGAACTCCATTTATTCTCCCAATACTTTCTTCCATATTGGTAGGGGCAGTATTAGTAATTAGATTTGGCTGGATTACCTCCATACTTACTGTCGTATTTTTTAAGAGAGTGGCCCTCTTATTCTCAGATACCACTACAGTATAAAGCAAACTAGATTTATTTTTTAGCACTACCGCAATAAATTCATCACTATGCAACAGGGTCGCATCTTCATAACCTATATGGCTAGCGACCACTTTTATTGATGAAGATGAGAATGTAAAATCGCCATCATCATTACTCAGAGCTATAGTTTTATTTTCTAATGGCTCAATAAATTGAACACCTATTTGCGGTTCGCCAACCTCATTTTTTACCAATCCAGAATATGTATAGACCTCTTGTGCTTCTCCTGCTAGTGTCAAAACCATTAATAGTACTTGTGATAATACTCGTATTCGCATATATTCGTTTTCACAAATGTATTTAAACCTATCATTATGAAGCGATTATTACTCTTTTTCCCTCTATTCCTGTCTATGGCAATATTATCTGTAGCACAAAACTGTACACCAGACGGCACCATTACGGAGCCTGGAGTATATCCTGAGCAACCTGATACTGCCTATGTAGATGTAGCATACGATTTTAGTTTTCAAATACTCGCCATTAAAGACACTACTGTAATTTTCGCAGGGCAAACAATTACAGCTAATATAGATTCAGTGCGAGTAGACAACGTGATTGGTCTGCCATCAAATTTTAATTACACATGCAATCCTAGCTCTTGTACTTTTAATTGGAAAGCCGTTGGATGTGTAAACGTAAAGGGAAATCCTACCAAAAATCAGGCTGGATTATATGACTTAAAAATTGCCACAACAGCCTTTGCCTCTTCCGGAATTCTAAAGATACCTACTCCTGATACTACAGAAGGATACCAACTAGTGATACAAGGAGACGGGTCAGCATCCATATTTGAGGCAAAAAAAGAAGTAGTAGCTATATATCCAAATCCATCCGCAGATGGCGTTTTTCAACTAACAGCTAAAGAGGAACCCCGTTCTATTAGAATAACAGACCTACAAGGCAAAAACATTGTTTTTGAAGGGTTCAGCAGCAATGGAATTACTACCATCGACATATCCAACACCGCAAAAGGGGTTTATCTTTTAAACCTAAAGGTGGGCGAACATTTCTATACTAAGAAGATAGTACACTAGCTGTTTTACGAGTAAAAGATAAGACTTATCTTTGCACCACTCAAAACATGGCATCATCTGTAGCAAATAAAACTAATCCTATCTCAAAGGTTGAATTTAAGAATCAGGTAATTTCTGATTACATCACCGCATACAAGAGCAGACAGACCTCTCTCTCAGGGAGAAAAGAAGTGCTCACAGGCAAAGCAAAGTTTGGAATATTTGGCGACGGAAAGGAAGTAGCACAGGTGGCTATGGCTCGCTATATGCAAAATGGCGATTTCCGTGCAGGATATTACCGTGACCAAACAATCATGTTTGCACTAGGGCTTAGCGACGTACAAAAGTTCTTCGCTCAACTCTACGCACACCCAAGTACTGAGCACGAACCAAGTAGTGCTGGCAGAAGTATGAATGGTCACTTTGGTACACGTATGCTAGACGACAATGGCAATTGGCTACCACAGACAGACCGCATCAACATATCTTCTGACATATCCCCCACTGCAGGACAAATGCCTAGAGCCCTAGGACTTGCCTTTGCTTCTAAGGTATATAAATCTAATAAAGATCTACACAAGGAAACTAAATTTTCTAAAGAAGGAAATGAAATATCTTGGGCTACCATTGGAAACGCAAGCACATCTGAGGGTCACTTCTGGGAAAGTATAAATGCTGCTGGTGTCATGCAAGTGCCCATGCTAGTAAGCATATGGGATGACGAGTATGGAATATCTGTACACGCTGAACATCAGACTACTAAACAAAATTTAAGTGCTATACTCTCAGGTTTCAAAACCGATAAATATGGTATAGGAATAGAACTCATTACTGTAAATGGATGGGACTACCCCTCCCTCATCAATGCATACAAAAAAGCATCTGAAGTGTGCCGCAAGAAGCATACTCCAGTAGTGGTACACGTAAAAGAACTTACCCAGCCTCAGGGCCACTCTACTTCTGGATCGCACGAAAGATATAAGTCAAAGGATAGACTCGCGTGGGAAACAGAACATGATTGTGTTACTAAAATGCGTTCTTGGATACTAGAAAATAATATTGCTGCAGAAAATGAAATAGCAACTCTAGAAAAGCAAACGGTAACGGAAGTAAAAGAGGCTAAAAAAGCAGCTTGGACAGCGTTCACCGGAGAAATAAAAGCAGAAGTAGCTGAAGCGGTACTTTTCCTGAATGATGTAGATGCAGACGCTGCGTCTAGCCTGAAAAGCACAATGGATCCTGGAAGAAAGGATATTCTCAAAACGATTCATACTGTACTTAGAAATAACATTGGCAGCTCTGCCACAAATGAGCTTCAGCAATATTATACTGACTACCTAACTAAGTATCAAGATATATATAGTAGTCACCTATATAGTCAATCACCTCAAAGTGCTCTGAAAGTTGAGAACATCAAGCCCGAGTATGCTGATGATGCAGAAGAACTTAACGGTTTTGAGATTCTAAACAAAAACTTTGATAGCATACTTAATAAGCACCCAGAAGTAATCGCTTTTGGAGAGGACGTAGGAAAAATTGGCGATGTAAATCAAGGATTCGCAGGACTTCAAGAAAAATACGGTGATCACAGAGTAATGGATATGGGTATCCGGGAAAATACTATAGTAGGACAAGCAATAGGGGCTTCACTTCGAGGACTTAGACCCATAGCAGAGATACAATACTTAGATTATCTACTCTACGGTCTACAGATGATGAGTGACGACATCGCAACTGTACAGTATAGAACTAAAGGTGGACAGAAATACCCTCTAATCATAAGAACACGAGGACACAGGCTAGAAGGAATATGGCACAGCGGGTCTCCAATGGGAATGATCCTTAACGCCGTACGAGGTATAAACGTACTAGTCCCTAGAGATATGACCAGAGCGGCAGGTTTTTATAATACTATATTAAAATCAGACGAGCCAGCATTAATTATAGAGTGTCTCAATGGCTACAGACTTAAAGAAAAAGTACCAGCCAACCTGTCTGAGTTTACGGTGCCTGTAGGAGTGCCAGAAACACTGCTTTACGGCGAAGACGTTACGGTAATCACTTATGGTAGCTGTGTTAGAATAGCACAGGAGGGAATAGCACTATTGGCAGAAAAAGGAATTTCTGTAGAGTTGATAGATGTTCAGTCTCTTTTACCTTTTGACATTAACCACAACATAGTGGATTCCTTAATGAAGACCAACAAAGTAGTCTTCTTAGACGAGGATGTAAAAGGAGGTGCAACAGGTTTTATGATGCAAAAGGTACTAGAAGAGCAAGAAGGTTATAAATACCTAGATGCTGCTCCCAGAACACTGACTTCTCAAGATCACAGACCCGCTTATGGTACTGATGGAGATTACTTCTCTAAATCTAATGCGGAGCAACTCTTCGAGCTAGTGTATCGGATGATGCACGAGTATGATCCAAGTAAATTCCCAAAATTCTAATTTTAAAAAACCTCAGACATAAAAAAAGGGTTCTCTCCGACATATCGGAGAGAACCCTTTTTTATTGATAACTATCTTAAGATTACTTCTTTAAAGCATCTCTAATCTCTGTAAGAAGATCATTGTCCGAAGGTCCTGATGGAGCTGCTGCTTCAACTGGCTTCTTAGTTTTGTTGTATGCCTTAACTATAAGGAACATAACGAAACCTACAACTAGTAAGCTAATGATAGTGTCTACCCAAGCACCATACTCTACTGCTGCTACACCTGCTTCTTTTGCTGCAGCTACAGACTTATAAACCTCTGTTCCAGGGGTCCAAAATTTATCTGAAAAGCTTACTCCTCCTAAAACTAAACCTATCAAAGGCATAGCAATTTTAGATACGAAACCTTTAATAACGGCTCCTAAAGCTCCAGCCATAATTACTGCAACTGCAAGGTCTATGACATTCCCTGTCGCAATGAAATTCTTAAATTGTTTTAACATTGTTTTTATTTTAGTTAATTACATAAATGAAGACGTAAAAATAAGTAAGCGTCACAAATTATGCATGTAAGTCTATTCACTAGCCTCTACTAAAGCTGCTTTATTAATAGTGTATTTCCTCTTGTTCGTAAGATTTAGACACATAACTCGAGTACGTCTAGTTTCAAGTTTCTGATATCGATGACCTCTGAAAATGAACGTCTCTCCTAAGGGTAATTCATCCAAATATATCCCTGATACGTCATCATACGGGGTAAAGGCTTTTTCTACGTCTAAATTTACACCACTACACGCTTTTGGAGCTTTCAGTTCACTTATTACTACCAATAAAAGACCTTGGTCTTTAGCAAACTCTTCTTCCATTTTTAGCTCATAAAACAACTCTTGAAAATTTTGCTTCCACTCTATACCGTGAGGTTTAACTCTATTCCCGTTGTCCAAAAAAGTCTTAAGATGTGCTATTTCGTGCACTAACGTAAATAGGAACCTAAAAGAATTGGTGTCGTGATTTATAGATATGCTTAGATTATTGCCAGATTGACGAAAATCTCCTCGCTTTGTTTTCCGAGGTTTAGTAATTTTTAACTCACATTTAGCCTCTGCCAAATACTGGACAATACTAGATGCTTTGTGATTAGGTAAGTGTTTCTCTAAGTATTCGAGAATACTCATAGATTACTTTAATACAGCAAGTAATGTATCTGCAGCAGACACCTTTTGCTCTAGTTCTACTTTTATTTCTGTACCAATAGGCACATATACGTCTACTCTAGACCCAAATTTTATAAAGCCCATTTCTTCTCCCTTACCAGCCTTGTCTCCCGGTTTAATATACCACCGAATTCTACGTGCCACAGCACCAGCTATTTGTCTAAAAAGAACTTCCACTCCTGTATCTGTTTTAATCACCGACGTGGTGCGTTCGTTTTCTGTGCTACTCTTTGGATGCCAAGCTACCAAATACTTCCCTGGATGATATTTGAAATAGCTAAAAATCCCTGAAACTGGGTTTCTATTCACATGCACATTGAGTGGCGACATAAAGATAGAAATCTGAATTCTCTTATCCTTGAAATATTCTGTCTCCTCAACTTCCTCTATTACCACCACTTTGCCATCACAAGGGCTCACTATGCCATTCTCTGTTTGGTCAGAATGACGAGCAGGATTACGAAAAAATCTAACTATTAAGATATATAATACTAACAGAGGAAGACCTAAAAGAGCCATCAACCAACTAGGAGCTCCTAAAGAGGAAAGTCCATATAGCACCCCCGCAAAAAGCAGAGTCGAAATCAATATTATCTTGTATCCTTCCTTGTGTATATTCATACTTATGTATCTAAAAAATACCTCTCAGCTTAGAAGTGTTAGCTACCTTCTCAATAGCAACAATATATGCTGCGGTTCTGAGGCTGCAGTTATGTTTTCTAGCAGCTTTGTAAACAGCATCAAAGGCCTGCTTCATGATTCTATCTGCACGACGATTTACACGTTCTTCGGTCCAGAAATAGCCTAGTCTGTTTTGTACCCACTCAAAGTAAGATACAGAAACACCGCCGGCATTTGCCAAGATATCTGGGACCACCATAACACCATTCGCTTCTAGTATAGCATCTGCATTAGACGCTGTAGGTCCATTAGCTCCTTCTACTATAAGTTTCGCCCTAATTCTTGCTGCGTTTTCCTCCGTTATTTGATCTTCTAATGCCGCTGGCACCAAAATATCTACATCTAGCTCTAGCAACTCTTCGTTGGTAATTATTTTACCCCCTTTAAATCCGTCCAAACTCTTGTGGTTAACCACGTACTCAATAGCTTCTTCTATATCTAGGCCGTCCGGATTATAATATGCTCCCGATATATCTGAAATAGCAACTATAGTAACTCCTTGCTGCTCAATAAGTTTGGCAGATATGCTTCCTACGTTTCCAAAACCTTGTACAGCACAAGTAGCTTCAGAAGGTTTCATTTTTAGTTTGGCCATAGCACTACGTGCCGAAACCATAACACCGCGTCCTGTCGCTTCCATTCTCCCAAGAGAACCACCTAGTACAAGCGGTTTACCAGTAACTACTGCAGGAGATGCTTCTCCTTTCAGTTTAGAATACTCATCCATAATCCAAGCCATTGTCTGTGGATTAGTCCCCATATCCGGAGCTGGAATATCTTTCTCTGGTCCAAATACATCTCTCATAGCACCCGTAAATGATCTAGTAAGTCTTTCTAGCTCACCATCAGACATAGTACGAGGATCACATTGTACACCTCCTTTTGCACCACCGTAGGGTATACCCACTACAGCACACTTCCATGTCATCCAAGCGGCTAAGGCTTTCACCTCATCCAGGTTTACACCCATAGAGTAGCGAATACCTCCTTTACTAGGACCTAGTTTAGATGAATGCACTACTCGGTATCCTTGAAATACCTGTACTTTACCATCATCCATAGTTACAGGAAGGCTTACTATTACAGCCTTCTCAGGAGATTTAAGAGCATTATAAGTAGACTCGTCTAAACCTAGAATGGTTGCAGCTTCATCAAATCTCTGCATCATCGATTCCAAAGGATTCAGATGATCGACAATAGGAGCTGGCTCTTTGAACTTTAAAGTCATTTTGATAGTGTTTTTATTACTGTTATATTATCGGCAAATGTACCAATTCTTATGTATGGTAATTACCTGATATTTGTCTTTTTTCATCACACTAATAACAATATGACTAAATAAGGCAACGCAGAGAGGTAAATTGAATCTATTCTATCTAAAACACCTCCATGACCGGGTAAGATATTGCCACTGTCTTTTACTCCTATTTTTCTTTTCATATAAGACTCTACAAAATCACCGAAAATGGCAAAGAAAATTACAGCAGGTGCGAGAAAGTATGCTTGCACAGGAAGATGCAACCAATAGATGTTTAAAAGACTCATTACTAACACAGTAACTATAGCTCCCCCAACTGTTCCTTCAATAGTTTTTTTAGGTGACACGCGTGGGAAAATTGGCCTTTTACCAATTGCCTTACCAACTACATATGCCATAGAATCATACACCCAAATTGTAATCAGATAAAAAAGAACGTACTCAACGTTATGTTCTTCATTTTGCATAAACCAAATGGCTAAAGCAAGAAGAGGAATCGCTAAATAAAGGGTTCCGCTTATAAAATTTAGTGTTTGTTTTCTTTGAAGCTCTGAGTAGGTGAGATATAGGCAACACAGTTGTATGAAAAGCATAATACCATACGCTGATACAGACAACTCTCTAGAACCTAAAAAAGTAAGATACAGCACTACACCTGCAAATGCTGCTGGATTAATCCAAAGATGCTGAGTAGACTCTTTTTTGGCCAGAGTGGCCAACTCATTGATAGATAAAAAAATAAGAAGTGCCATCAAAACACCAAAAAACGGTGTTCCCATAACGGTGCCTCCTACCATAAGGAGTACATAAAGAGCTCCAAATATGATTCGTAAAACTAGATTAGACATAGAAATTTTCGGTTTTGGTGGCACTGTTTTTTTGAATGTAGACGAATAATGCAGTAGCTAATACTATAAGAATTCCACTAACCACAATGGGCACATTAGCTCCTTCTTCTATTGCTTTAGTATAATCTCCATCTGTGATGAAATAAAGCTGAGCTACTGCTAGCGAGTTGTTCAGAAAGTGTGCTATGATAGAAGTCCAGATAGAACCACTCCAATAGGCTGCATAACCGAACACCACAGCAAGAAAAAACATTGGAATAAATTTAGTAAATTGAAGGTGTATAACGCTAAATATCACTGCTGTAACAATAATAGCTACATGCATATTTTTAAACAATCCATTAAAAGCATTCATTAAAAAACCTCTGAAGAATATTTCTTCTGCAATGGCAGGCATTAGTGCCATAAAGAGTATGCTGGTAATAAAAGAGACTGCATTTTTCTTGCCAATCATGGCTTCATACAAACCGTTATTGGTTGATTCTTGAGCCAATAACCAATCATGAAATTTTGGCCATTGACTAAACTCGATGAGTTTATTAATGTCAAGCATTACACCTAAAAGCGGCACACATAGAATCACAAACACGATAGATAAGAAAAACCAAACTCTGTTTTTGGGCCAGTTGAGTGATAAATAATTGCTCGGAGTAGCTTTAATAAAGATACACGCTAGCAAAGCAGCAGCAATGAGAGGAAGTGAAGAACTAATAAAAACAAACAGTTTTAATATAATTGGATGGCTTTTCAGACTATCTATTAGTCCTGCAACTTTGCTAAGTGATACTGTCTCGCCAAAGGCCAAGTAAGAACAAACAGCTGATGCCAAACCAGCAAAAGTGACAGCTGCACCAAAAAAGAAAATAATCCCTAGCACCAAATGAAATAAAGCATGTACTCTACCGGGCCTAGAATTCATGGTTTCCGTATCTTTGAAGTCTTCTAAATGGTCCATTCCTTTTATTTTGGGCAAATATGGTAAAAATAGGTAACATAGAACTTGGCGACTTTCCACTACTTCTCGCTCCCATGGAGGATGTAAGTGATCCTCCTTTTCGTGCAGTGTGCAAGGAAAACGGAGCAGACGTAATGTACACAGAGTTTATCTCTAGTGAAGGTCTTATCAGAGATGCTGCTAAAAGCACTCAAAAACTCGACATATTCGAGTATGAAAGACCTATCGGTATCCAAATATTTGGATACGACATAGAATCTATGAAAGAGGCTACAGAAATCACGGCATCCGCTAATCCGGATCTTATAGACATCAACTACGGATGTCCTGTGAAAAAAGTAGCTTGCAAAGGGGCTGGAGCTGGCATACTTCAGGACATACCCAAAATGGTAGCGATGACCTCTGAGATAGTAAAAAGCACTTCACTACCTGTCACCGTAAAAACAAGACTGGGCTGGGATGACAAAACCAAGTACATAGAAGACGTAGCAGAAAGACTACAAGATGTCGGCATAAAGGCACTTAGCATACACGGTCGTACTCGAAAGCAAATGTATAAGGGAGAAGCAGATTGGTCTTTGATAGGAAAAATCAAAGAAAATCCCCGCATTAAAATTCCTATTTTTGGCAATGGAGATATAGATAGTCCTCAAAAGGCTAAACTGTATAAAGAACGATATAATGTAGATGGTATAATGATAGGTAGAGCATCTATCGGGTATCCTTGGATATTTAATGAAATAAAACACTACCTAGCGACTGGCGAAATGTTAGATCCACCTTCTATAGCTCAACGAGTGGAGGTCTGTAAAAAACACTTTGATTTCAGTATGAGGTGGAAAGGCGATGTACTAGGAATAGTAGAGATGCGTAGGCACTATAGCAACTATTTCAAAGGAGTATCACACTTCAAAGAATACCGTACAAGACTAGTAACTACCATGGACGAAAAAGAGATTTATGCTATACTCGCTGAAGTAGAAGCTGAATTTTCTAGGTATGAGTTTGCTTAGTCTTCGATACATTTTTCTCCCGTTGGTCTAAAAAAACTCAGACTGACAAACTACTTATCATAAACAATGGATAAGAAAATCCTCTTCAATAGATTCACCGTCGTGAACACTCGCATTAACAACGAGATTTACACAAAACCTATCTTAAGCACCTTCTCCCCTCGAGTGCCGATGATTTAGCTTTGGTGTAC
>DNBZ01000269.1 GCA_003484585.1 Bacteroidota bacterium
AAGTCATCTGGACGTTCAAT
Source organism: Bacteroidota bacterium (assembly GCA_003484585.1). Taxonomy (GTDB): domain Bacteria; phylum Bacteroidota; class Bacteroidia; order NS11-12g; family UBA9320; genus UBA9320. The sequence goes on from DNBZ01000269.1 coordinate 21, forward strand.
ATTATTCTCTTCTACGTACTCAGATATAAGTACAATGAAAGGCATGCCAAATTTTTTGGCTTTATTTTTTCCTACACCAGAGATGTTTTCCATCTCTTCCATGTTCATAGGATATTTGAAAGCCATATCTTCTAGCGACGTTTGCTGGAAAATAACATAAGGAGGAAGGCCCATGTCTTTGGCTACTTCCTTTTGCAGTTCTTTTAGTTTAGTGTATAGTTCTTTGTCAAAAACAGCCTCTAGTTGTATTTTGTCAAAATCTGAGTCGCTTACGCCTTCGAATTCTTTATCTAATGCTATAGCTACTTTCGTGGGTTTTTCTAGATAAGCTAATCCTTGTTCGCTTATAGATAGCAGACCGTATAGCTCAATATTCTTAATAATAAGATTATTGATTTGACCATATCTAAGTAGCGTTTTCCAAAAGTTAATACCTTGGTCTTTACCTACTCCAAAATGTTGAAAGGTATTGTGCTTGTAGGCTTTCACTTCTGGAGAAAGTTTGCCTATCAGTATATTAACTATGTGCTGCAGATCTACTTTGCCTACTGTATGCTTTATAGTTTCTAATGCGATTACCAATTCTTCTGTGGCGTCTAGTGCCTCTCTTGGATATCTACAGTTATCACACATTTTGCCACAATCGTCAGCAGGGAAAGTTTCTCCAAAATAGTGAAGCAGAGATTTTCTACGACATTGTGATGATTCTGCGAAAAATGCCATTTCAGAAATAAGCTGAGTTCCTATTTCTCGTTCTGCAACAGGCTTGTCTTTCAGAAACTTTTCTAGCTTTTCAGTATCTTTAGGATTGTAAAAAAGCATACAATCTCCATCTAGCCCATCTCTACCAGCTCTACCAGTTTCTTGGTAGTAACCTTCTAAGGATTTAGGCACATCATAGTGAATTACAAATCGTACATCGGGCTTGTCTATGCCCATACCAAATGCAATGGTAGCACAGATTACATCTGCATCTTCCATTAAAAACTTATCTTGATTACCTGCCCTAGTTTTAGCATCTAATCCTGCATGATAAGCTAATGCATTGACCCCGTTTGCACGAAGAATCTCAGCAACATCCTCCGTCTTTTTACGACTCAGGCAATATATTATTCCGCTTTTCCCTTTTCTCTTGTTCACAAAAGAAATAAGGTCTTTCATAGTTTGAGCCTTACTACCCTTAGGCAACACTTCATAGTAGAGATTATCTCTATTAAAAGAAGATTTAAAAACCTCTGCATCTTGCATATTCAAGCTTTTTTGAATATCCAATTGCACTTTAGGTGTAGCTGTGGCGGTAAGTGCCACCATAGGCACATCGTCTATTTCTTTTACTATTTGTTTTATGCGTCTGTATTCTGGTCTAAAGTCGTGACCCCATTCTGAGATACAATGGGCTTCATCTACCGCAACAAAACTTAGTGTTACAGAGCGTAAAAACTCTATAGTTTCATCTTTTTTAAGTGTTTCGGGAGCTACATATAGCATTTTAGTTTTACCAGAAGTTACATCAGCTTTTACTTTTTCTGATTGTGTCTTGGTCAGTGAGGAGTTAAGAAAGTGAGCTATTGATTCACTTTCGCCAAAACCTCTAATGGCATCTACCTGATTTTTCATCAGTGCTATGAGGGGTGAAATTATAATGGCTGTACCAGGGCTTATTAAAGCCGGCAATTGGTAACATAATGATTTTCCTGCTCCGGTGGGCATTATTACGAAGCAATCGTTGCCTTGCATAATTGTAGATATCACTTCCTCCTGCATCCCTTTAAAAGAGTCAAAACCAAAAAACTCCTTTAAACTTTTTTTTAAATCTACGACTTCTGCTGTCATTTCCTTCTCCAATGTATTTTATATTGCTATTAGCAGGAACTAATATAGTACTTCTTTGACCACTTGCAGAAATATATTTTTAATTTGCAGTATATTATTTTGTTAAAATCTACAGACATACTTCAAATAGGGATAGAAACTATTTCTCTTGAAGCCAGTTCATTATCCGAACTGAGTAAACGCTTGGATCACACCTTTGCTGAGGTTGTTGAGCTGCTATATCATAGCTCTGGCAGAGTGGTGGTGACAGGGATAGGTAAAAGTGCAGCAATTGGCCAGAAGATAGTTGCTACTTTTAATAGCACAGGTACGCCTGCCTTATTTATGCATGCCGCAGAAGCACTTCACGGTGACTTAGGTATGATTCAGAAAAACGATGTGGTTATTTGCATATCTAAGAGTGGTAGTAGCCCTGAAATAAAGGCATTAGTCCCTCTAATACTAAAAGGCAAAAATCCGCTTGTAGGGATAGTCGGGGACTTAAAATCATTTTTAGCTGAGAAAAGCAATATTGTGTTAGATACCACAGTAAAAGCAGAAGCTTGTCCTAATAATTTAGCTCCAACTACCAGCACCACAGCTCAGCTAGCTATGGGCGATGCTCTAGCTGTAGCACTTATAAAGTGTAGGGATTTTAGATCCAATGATTTTGCCAAGTTTCATCCGGGTGGTGCCTTAGGTAAAAGACTATATTTAACTTGCGGTGAGATAGCCGCGGCTAATGATGTGCCACAAGTATCTAAAGATGCGGATCTTACTACTTGTATTTTGGCTATGACTAAAGGTAGAATGGGTGCCGTAATAGTAACCGAAGAGAACAAGGTTTTAGGCATTATAACAGATGGTGATTTACGGAGAATGCTAACTGATAGGAATGACGTAACAAGTGTAAATGCGAGCGAAATTATGACGGCTAGTCCAAAGACATTGTCAGGCGATACGTTGGCCATAAATGGAGTTGAGTTTATAAAAGAACATAAAATAAATCATATAATACTAGTAGATGCCGGCAATTTGACTGGAGTTTTACACGTACAAGATTTGATAAGAGAAGGATTAATTTGAAGATATTAAAAGATACGTATGCCGTAATATTGGCAGGAGGTATAGGCAGTAGATTCTGGCCTATAAGCAGAGAAAGTAGACCTAAGCAATTTATAGATATTTTGGGTACTGGAAAAACTCTAATACAAGATGCCTATGACAGGTATTTGTCCATAGTGCCCAAGGAAAACGTTTTTGTAATAACCAACGCCTCGTATAGGGATTTGGTAAAAGAGCAATTGCCAGACTTAGGAGATAACCAGATATTAGGTGAGCCGGTAGGTAAAAATACAGCAGCTTGTGTAGCATATGCAGCAAATAAAATTGCCGACATTTCTGATACGGGAGTTCTAATAGTAGCACCTAGTGACCATTTGATTATGGATAAAAGCAATTTTATTAATCAAATACACATTGCACATAAGTACGCTAAAGAGACAGATGCACTCATTACCCTAGGCTTAAAACCACATAGGCCTGACACGGGGTATGGATACATTCAGTATGACGAAAAGGAAGTAAGTAAAGGTATAAATAGTGTTAAAACATTTACAGAAAAACCTCCACTGGAGCTAGCAGAAAAGTTTCTGGAGAGTGGGGATTTTTTATGGAATAGTGGCATGTTCGTTTGGCGTGTGTCCAGTATATTAAAAGCACTAGAAGAACACCTCCCAGAGATGAATCTCACCTTTGGGGAGTGTAAAGGAGCGTATAATACAAACTTAGAAGAGCAGCATATAGAGCGTATCTACAGCGAAATAGCTAGTATCTCCATAGATAATGGGTTATTAGAAAAAGCAGATAATGTGTTTGTTTTACCTTCAGATTTTGGATGGAGTGACCTTGGTACTTGGAAGAGCGTGCAAGAAAAACTTGAAAAAGAAGGAGATAATACTACGTTGAATGTAGACTTACATGCTTTGAATGCAAAAGATAACTTAGTAGTAAGCGATACTCAAAAACTAGTAGTTATAAAAGATTTAGACGGGTATTTCATAGTTGATTCAGCAGACGCTCTACTTATTTGCAAAGCTGACCAAGAGCAGGAAGTGAAGAAAATATCCTCAGACATTCGTAAACTATATAAAGGCAAGTATAGCTAATCCCCATGGGCAAGTTTACTTATCTCTTTTTACTACTAATAATGTGCTCATTTGTACATGATAAAGAGATAGGTATGGAGAATAATGTGTTTACAAATGCAGAGGCTCTTCAAGGTTTTTACACAAAACTAGTAGACATAGAAAAGGACACTAATTGTGCCGTATCTATAGTGCATATAGGAGACTCACATATACAAGCCGATTTTTTTACAGGAGCCGTTCGCCAGCATTTACAAGGCAAGTTTGGTAATGCAGGAAGAGGATTCGTTTTCCCATATAAAATAGCCAATACAGGTGGTGTTTTGGATATTAGGTTTAGGTATACAGGAGCTTGGCAGTCTTGTAATATTATGAGCAATGCGGCTTCCTGTAACATAGGAGCAGCAGGTTTTACGGTTACGGCTAGCCCTAATTCTAGCTTTACTTTAGACGCGATTTCTAGGACTGGGGGCACTGCATACTTTAACAAGGTGACCTTGCTTGATAATTATGGCAGCTTTTTACCGGCAGGGGCAACAGGAAATTTTAACCCACAAAAGCTGAACGAGCATACCGTTATCTATTTTGACGAGTATCAAGATAGCCTTGTTTTTAAACCGACATACGAGCGAAATATAATGCCTGAGTTACAGGGCTTGATATTAGAAAATGGTCAAAAAGGGGTTTTGTATCATGCTATGGGAATAAATGGGAGTAGCACAGTTCAGTATCTCAAAAGTTCAGGTTTTGAGAATCAAATACACGATATTAATGCGGATCTAGTGATTCTGAGTTTTGGCACTAATGATACGTATATGCCTACTTCTAGTTTTTGTGCGAGGTGTGCAAAAGATAGATATGGTGCTATTATTGATAGGATTCGCA
>DNBZ01000018.1 GCA_003484585.1 Bacteroidota bacterium
GAGCATCAAGCAGAGCGGCAGTCTAAATCCAAAGATGCTTAGAGCAGTTGTGCTCTAGTATAGCATATCTCCCTCCATGATACTCTAGCTTATAAAGGCACAAATTATTGTGTTTAAACTCGTCCATTTGGCTCAATGGAGTACCAGTCATCAAACATAAAAAACTACGCATTGCCCTGCCGTGCATAGCTATAAGTACTTGATTTTCTGATTGATTTGCCATTATTTTCTCTAAGCCTCTAGCCTGTCTGCGTTGTAGCTCATTAGGCGTTTCGCCATCTTCTACACTTCGGTCTAGCAAGCCTGCTTTCCAATCATCGGTCATAGCAAGATAGATCTTGTGGCTATCCGGAGTACCCTTTAGTCCTTCGAATACACCCCAGTTGATCTCATTGAGCTCTGGCAATATGCGGATAGGAATATCTCTTTGGGCAAAGGAAGCTACACTCTGTTGTGTTCTCTTGAGCTCACTCGTGTATATAGCGTCAAAACCGATATGATGGTACGCTTGATAAAACTGTTCCGCCTGTTTTCTACCTGTCTCATTGAGGTCGCTATCAATACCACTGCCTTGGATTATTCCTTGCTTATTGTACTCGGTTTCACCGTGTCTAATGATATAAATGGTTTTCTTTGCGGTCACTTTAAGAACATCACCTTGATAGACTACAAATCTATGAACATATCTGAATTAAATGAGTTTGGTAAAAATACTTTAGCCGAACACCTGCACATGGAGGTAACCGAAGTAAATGAAAATCAAGTAACTATGCGAATGCCTGTAAATAGTACAGTGCATCAGCCTATGGGATTACTTCACGGTGGTGCAGTAGCAGCTCTGGCAGAGAATGTAGCTAGCCTAGCTGGTAATATAGTGGCCAACGCTAGTGGGAAAGCGTGTGTGGGCTTATCGCTCAATACTAATCACCTCAAGAGCGTAAAAAAGGGATATGTATACGCTACCGCAAAGCCTATACATCTGGGCAGAAGCACCCAAGTATGGGAGGTAGATACCAAAACAGAGGATGGTACTCTTATAAACGTATGCCGAATGACACTGGCAGTAATAGATAGAAAATAATGGACGTAGATAAAATAGGGGCACTGGTTTACCTACCCGGCGAAAAGAAAATAGAAACATACGGAGCAGATTGCATGGAATCTTTTGATGAGATAGATGCCTACTGGATGCAAAGAGAGGGGCTACTCTTTTATCCGTTTGATAGAAGCAAGCAAGCATTTTTCTTTGGCAAAGAACCCGTAGAAACAGAGATAAAAGAATACGATCTGTCGCCTAATGAAAGCCTTACACAAACTGAATACGAAACAAGCGTGTATATGGCCTGTGCAGAAATGCAAGAAGGCAACTTAGAAAAAGTAGTACTAGCTCGTAACGAGACACTTACCGGTTCGTACGATGCTAAAAATGCCTTCCAAAATGCAGTAAAAAAATACCCGGATTCGTATGGATACTATATCAACATAGGGCCAGAGGAATGGGTAGGAGCATCACCAGAATTACTCATCCATTTCGAAGATGGAATCATATATACTGTAGCATTAGCTGGCACTAAATCTCTAGCAGATGATTTTACCGAGAAGGAGCGAGAAGAGCAAGAAATGGTGGCCGATTTTATAGAGGAGAAACTCCGCACTGTAGGTCTAGCCGACTATACCAAAGCAGAGGTAGAAGAAGCCAAATTTGGCGAGATAAAACATCTCAAAACTGCCTACACTGTACGAGCAGATAAAATACAAGCCCTAGAACTTTTAAAACACCTACAGCCTACTAGTGCAGTGTGCGGATTACCTAGAGATAAGAGCTTTGCATTCATACAGGAATTTGAGACGATGAATAGAAGTTTCTACTCCGGTATCACAGGTGTGCTACGTAAGGAGAGTGCTACTTTTTTTGTAAATCTAAGGTGTATGCGTTTTTACCAAGATAAGGTAGAATTTTTTGCCGGAGCAGGTATCACCAAAGACTCTGACCCTGCCTCTGAGTGGGAAGAAACCGAGAAAAAAATTAAAACAATAAAGGAATTGTTGTAAGAAATAGAGGAGTCTTCGAGTCCCTTTTAAGAGACCCTAAAGGAGTCAGGCAAGACGATTTTATCTCTCATCATCACCCACCTCCAACGCACCTGCTAGCATATTCTCATAGTCTGCATTGGGTACTTCTGTAGCCCCAAACTGTTTTAAATGATCATTGATATACTGCGTATCAAGCAGCTTAAATCCATTATCCTTGAGAAACTGAACCAGGAATATAAGTGCTATTTTACTTGCGTCATTCTCCCGATGAAACATACTCTCGCCAAAATACGCCTTGCCTATAATCACTCCATACAGACCACCCACCAGCTTACCTTCTCGCCACGCCTCAAAACTAAAACCATAGCCCATCTCGTGCAGCTTGCAGTAAGACTGCACTATATCTTCGCTTATCCAAGTATCTTCTCGCTCTGCACAAGCACGCATAGTCCCTTCAAAATCGCCATTTATGCGTAGTTCGAAATGTTGCTTATTGTACAGTCGTCTTAGATTCTTAGAAATATGAAACGTATCTAAAGGTATAATACCCCGCATCTCTGGCTTAAACCAAAAAATCTCATTATCGTCTTCTGGTATGGCCATAGGGAAATACCCCTGTGAATAGGCATATAGAAGTTCGGCTGGGTCTAGCATATGTTTAGCCCAATTCTATTAGTTTCTCCTTTGAGTAGCCGACCAGCCACGTAACCATGCACTTCGTAGCACGATATTTCATCTCCATAAGTTAGGGTGGACCTCTTCATCAAAACAAACCCTATTTTTATTTTATTACTCTTCATAACGTAAATCCCATGAAAGATTTGGGTTTACTTTTGCAAAAGAAATTTTTTTTGAATGAAAATCATCTGTATTGGAAGAAATTATGCTGCACACGCAGCAGAACTAGGAAATGAAATACAAAAGGATCCGGTCATCTTTATGAAGCCAGACTCAGCTATTTTTAGACAGCGTGACGCCTTTTATATCCCAGACTGGACTACTGACGTACACTACGAGCTGGAAGTGGTGATACGAATTAATAGACTAGGTAAAAATATAGAACCCAAATTTGCATCTAAGTACTATTCCGATTTTACCGTGGGTATAGATTTTACGGCTAGAGATGTACAAGCAGAACTAAAAAATAAAGGACTGCCTTGGGAAAAGGCAAAGGGGTTCGATCAAAGTGCTGTGTTAGGTGAATTTTTGTCTACTTCAGATTATGACTTGACTAATCTAAATTTTCAATTGAAGAAAAACGGAGAACTAGTACAAGACGGGAATACCTCACTTATGCTGCACCCAATAGCACAAATAATAGAACATACATCCAAATACTTTACGCTAAAGATAGGCGACATTATTTTCACAGGAACACCCGAGGGAGTTGGTCCAGTATCAGGTGGGGATGTTTTAGAAGGCTACATAGAAGGTAAAAAAGTGCTTCACGTAAAAGTAAAGTAACACGACTTAGAAGTACAAAAAATAACAAAAAAAGAAGGCCAGCAAATGCTGGCCTTCTTAATATCGTTGTGTTTAATAATTAACGAGAGAATGTTCCACTAAACATTTTTTCGTCTAGCTTATGTACGTTTATAGAATCCAAGAACACTTGCTTTGGAGACTTTCCGTTGATCCCGTCTAGAGTTGCTACATCAAGTGCATACAGTGTAAACTCATATGTGTGTTCACTCTTCGCTGGCGGACAAGGTCCTACATAATATGTGTAACTAAAAGAATTTTCTAAAACCAATGCTCCTATGGTTTGCATATCTAATGAAGTTTGATTCTCTGCTAGAGAGGTAACAGATGCAGGCACATTACAAACTAACCAATGATTCCAATTATAACCTAGCGTAGGTTCCGTGTCTGGATCGTCTACAATAATCGCCCAACTTTCGGTGCCTACAGGTGCTCCTGACCATGATAATGCTGGGCTCCAATTTATGCCCTCACAAGTATGTTTATCTGGGATGGTATCTCCATCTGCAAAAGCGGAACTACTAAATGCTAGTACAGGATCTGCAGCTACTTTATTGGTACTAGGAGTAGCATCTTCGCCACAAGAAACAATAGCTACTATAAGTAGCAGCATCGGAAGGAATAAAAATTTATTTTTCATTATTTTACTAGTTGATTAAGTTATAGTTTCAAATTGACCTGTTTATATTCATCTAGTTTCTTAGCTGAATCATATTGAACATTCTTTCTGAACGGGCAATTTACATATTTTTAATTATTTCAATAAAATATTTTCTCTGATATGCCACAAGTTTTAAGTTAAGACCATATAATTAAATCATTCTTTAAAATGTTTTGCAATTGAGAGTGCCACACCATGTTCTTTATTACTGGCCGTTACATCATTTGCTATAGCTAATACTTCTTCTTTTGCATTGCCTACGGCTATACCCATGCCTACTGCTTCTAGCATTTCCATATCATTATAATTATCCCCGAAAGCTATAATATGTTGCCAGCTTAGCTCTTGGTATCTATGCTCTAGCAATGTGGCTATCGCCGATTTTTTAGAAATCCTTTTACTAGCTATTTCTAAGTAAGTATCTTTAGATTTATACACGTGCAAGTCATCATTTAGTTGCGATATAAGCTGATCGTATAACACGGCTATCTGCTCTGCAGGCCCCATACACATAACCTTGTGAGCTCCTTTATTTAAATTGCCATACTCACCCAAAGTAGCCTCTATACTTCGTACTATTGGTACTACTTTGGTATTGTTTGCCTCTCTATTAGCCCAGTAATCCATACCCGGCACAAACCATTCATCCTTGTTATAGATGCTCACATGTATCTCAGTACCTAGACTTAATTCAGCTATCTTTTTTACTTCTAAAAAACCTACTTCTGTACTGCTTAGCACAGTATCTCCAGCTAATACAAGACCTCCATTGTACGCGATTAGCGGGCTGTGTAGTATATTCACTTCGGCCTGTAAATGACGCATAGCATCTGGCATACGAGAAGAGGCTAAAATGATATCACAGTTCTCTTTTATTCGTTTAAACTGGGTGATAGTCTCCGGAGCGAGTTCCCTATTTGCATCGAGCAGCGTACCGTCTATATCAGTACACAGAAGTTTATAAGACATAGTGCAAGGATAGGAAAGTTTAAGATTAAGATTAAGGCAAAGAATAAGAAAATAATAAGTGGTTAGATCTGAGCGAAGTACAACTTACCCTATCACTGAAAATTATAGGAATATATTTAGGCTAAAGCCGTCTCTCACATAAAAATAGCGGAGCTGACGCACCACCCAATATCGCGGAGCTAAAGCACCGCCAAATTGACTACTGAAAAAGAGATTCAACCCCACCAAATTAGAATGTCAAACATTAGCTCAATCGTGATTTAAAAAAACAGCCCCGTAAAGTCTTACATTTGCCCAAAGCATAAATCAAGCGATGTCGAATAAACTAAAAAACTACGCCAATGGTCGTTGGGAAGCACATAAAGGAGAAGGATTTTCACAGTATAATGCCATCACGGGAGATCTAATAAGCACCGCAGGGAGTGAAGGTTTAGACTACGAAGAAATGGCCGACTACGCACGCCGAGTTGGCGGGAAAGCACTCCGTGCAATGACTTTCTATGAGCGTGGATATATGCTCAAAAAGCTTGCCCTTCATCTGGACAGCATTAAGAAAAAATACTACAGTATCAGTTACTTATCTGGAGCGACTAAAAGTGACAGTTGGGTAGATATAGATGGTGGTATAGGAACACTATTTACCTATGCCAGCCTCAGAAGAACAATGGGAAACCAGCGTTTTTATGTAGACGGAGATACTGCCAAATTAGGATCAAACGGAACTTTCGTAGGGCAACACATTATGAGTCCTAAACAAGGCGTAGTAGTTCATATAAACGCATTCAACTTTCCTATCTGGGGAATGCTCGAGAAACTAAGTGCCAACTTGCTAGCTGGCGTTCCAGCTATCGTAAAACCGTCTGAAATAACATCGTATCTTACCCAAGCTATGGTAGAAGATATCATTGCTAGTGGCATAGTGCCAGAAGGAGCTCTACAACTAGATTGTGGTAAAGGACACGGGATTATAGATACATTAACATCGCAAGATTTAGTGACTTTCACAGGAAGTGCTACTACGGGTAGAATGCTGAAAAGTATGCCACACATTGTGAATAAAGCCATCCCGTTCAATATGGAATCAGACAGTCTAAATGCCGCTATTCTTGGCGAAGATGCTGCTCCAGGAACGACAGATTTTGATATATTTATAAAAGAAGTA
>DNBZ01000323.1 GCA_003484585.1 Bacteroidota bacterium
GTTTTTCGGCCATTGGTATTTTATTGGTAAATAGTTCTATCTCTTTGGCCGTAGAGATATGAAGGATATGCAGTCTGGCGTTGTATTCCTTAGCTAAATCACTTGCCATTTTGCTACTTAGGTAGCAGGTCTCTTCATCACGGATTAGCGGGTGAGCTTCCATCGGAATATCCTCTCCATATTTAGCTACGAACTCTGCAGTATTTTTTCGTACGGTAGCTTCATCTTCACAGTGAGTTGCTATGAGCATAGGCGTTTTAGAAAATATGCCACGAAGGGTATCCTCATTATCTACTAGCATATTGCCAGTACTGCTCCCCATAAACAGCTTGATGCCGCATACAGTTGCAGGATCTGTTTTTAGTACTTCGTCTATGTTATCATTAGTGCCACCCATAAAAAAGGAGTAGTTGCCTACTGAGCATGCGGCGGCTCTAGCATACTTCTTGGCCAGCTCCTCTTGTGTGGTAGCTTGTGGGTTGGTGTTGGGCATTTCCATATAGGAGGTAGTGCCGCCAGCTACAGCAGCCTTAGCCTCTGTATATATCTCTGCTTTATGAGTTAGGCCCGGCTCACGGAAATGTACTTGGTCATCTATGACTCCAGGCAGTACCCACTTGCCATCAGCATTGATGATTTTATCTGCCGAGCGAGTGATTCCATTTTTGTTAATTTCTGCTATAAAGCCGTCTTCTACATAGATATCTGCTACGTATTGTTGGTTTTCGTTAATTAAGAGACCGTTTTTGATTAAAATTGATGCCATATATGGTCAACAAATTTAATATAAGAGTGTATGGGATATGGCTAAAGGGCGATAAAATATTAATGAGCAATGAAAATATTGAGGGATTTAAGATGCTCAAGCTACCCGGGGGCGGCTTAGAATATGGAGAAGGCCCCGTAGAATGTGTTATACGAGAGTTTCAAGAAGAGCTAGACGTAAGCATAGAAGTAAGCCGCTTACTGCATACTACAGAAACGTTTATCCCAAGTGCTTTTAAGAAACTTGAACAAGTGATTGCTATACACTATTTGGTAACTTCTAATGATGCAATTGCTTCTATGGAGAGTACTCAACCTACTAGACTAGGCGGTGAAAACTATCATCTTTTTGAGTGGTGTACACTTAACCCAGAGTTGCTTGACAAACTGACTTTTGAGATGGATAGGCAAGCATTATCTCGTCTAATGTAACGGGTAGACATACCCTTTCTTATTTTTATAGCTGCCATCGCACCCAATGTACCTCATGTAGTATATAAATGCTTGATTATGAGTCTCGGTACTGTTGTAGTCTCCATTCCAGTTTGTTTGATTTATATCTTCTAGGGAGTCAAATACTTTTTCGCCCCAGCGAGTATATATTATCAGATGATAACCCTCTTGGGTAATGCTTTTTGAATACGGGAAAAAATCATTGAGGCCATCGCCATTTGGAGAAAAGGCGTTAGGAACGGGAAGATCGTTAGGTAGGGAAGCAGTATCCAAGTTTACATAAAAACTATCTAAAGTAGAGCACCCAAAATCATCTGTAATCCGCAGAGAGTAATAACCGCCTTTATTTATGGTAAGCTTAGACGCGGTGGAGCCAGTACTCCATAAGTAGCTAAAGCCTTCGGGAGCATCTATATCGTCATAGGCTGTAAATCTATTGATGCAGATTTTAGCAGAGTTACTTATATCAAAGTAGGGTGATTGAGTTAAAGATAGCACTATAGTATCGCTAACTATACAGCCCGCAGAGTCACTTTTTGAAACTATGTATGTATTGGGAGTAGTCACTTTAATAGCTTGGGATTTTTCTCCGGTACTCCATTTATAATTCCAGCCATTTGAGCCTGCATCTAATGTGGTATTCATCCTATCGCAAAAATGCTCGTCACTACCTAGGTCTATATTCAGACCAGTGTTAGCTACAATAAATGTATCTGAATGTACACAATTGCGTTGAGTGATACGAATCCAAAAAGTACCTTCTTGTTCTATGAATATCTCGGGTTTGGTAGATCCGGTAGACCATAAGAACTTTGCTTCTTCTAGAGCATCAAATGTATACTTATACGGGGTGCCACAGTAAATAATGTCGTCTATACTTGGTTTAGTAGCTTGCAATAAACGGATGGTATCAAAATCAATACAATGATCTGTTTCTACTATCACTGAGTACGTTCCAGGTTCAGAAACATAGACACTGCGAAAAGTGTCTTCCATACTGGTACTCCATAAATAGGATGTGCCTTCTACTCCTACATTAAGCATCATATCTATAGTGTCACACAGAAGTGAATCTACAGGTAATGGAAATCGGGCTACTCTATCGTCTTGGAGTATTACGCTATCGGAATATGTGCAGTTGCCATAGGAAACATTGGCTATGTATAAGCCAGGTTTATTAACCGTGATACTGCTTTCTGTATCGCCAGTATTCCAAGAGAGATTTACAGCGTCATCTATTTTGGTGTCTAGGGTATACTCTATGTCTTCACAGAAAGAGGAGTCAGGGCCTAAGTAAAAAGGCTTAGCCGACCTAATACGCACTCCGTAATTATAGATGTCTTCACAAATTTCTGATTTCACTTTGAGAGTAACCATATAGTCTCCATTTCCTGGATATATATAGCACGGGGATTCTTCATGTGAAGTGTCCGCGGTAGTGCTAAAATCTCCAAAATCCCAAGTTAGCGTGTACGGTTTTATTTTACTGTAACTTTTGTTTAAGAAACAGACTGTATCTGTACATCCAAAAGTGTATATACCATTAATGGATACTCCATCGGGGACAGTAAAATTAGCAACTACATCAAACTCGCATTCTATAACATTGAATTGGTAATCTCTTCGTGTCTCTCCTATATACACCCCATTTCTATATTCTTTTACTGTATACCCCACTACGAACTGACCTATAGTAGTCGGGGTAACATTTAATTCGCCTGTACTAGAATTGATACTAAGTTTAGGCGACCCTCCCATCATATTACCCGTAGAGTAGGGAGATTTCCAAAGCAAATTTCTAAATGTTGGTTGGTCATATTCGCCGTAGCTGACTGGTCTAGGGTCAGCAGAAGTAGCTCCTAAAAAAGGTGTATTGAGCTCATAAACCAGGGAATCTCCGTCGGGGTCTATTGCAGGTTGTTTAAACTGGAGGGGCACATTAGTACATACATACACGGGAGGTATAGTGCTGAAATAGGCACTTGAGTTAGTAGTGCCGTTGGCAGGGATTACTGTCCAGGCTGTATATCCTGCAGCTATAGGATCTATGATGTTGGATATGCTCCTATTTCTACAGCACCTTTGCCAGGCTAATATGACCCCATCGCTGCCAGGGTTTATGGTCATAGTGGTTTGATAAGTATAGGCATCTACGCATACACCTTTGGGCTCTTTAATGCAGGCGTATACTGTGTTTCCTAATCTGCTAGGGGAGGACCGGGTCAATACAAAATCGTCTATATAAGCACTTGTTGCTGCATTCCATATACTAATGTATATTTCATTATCAGAAGAAATGGCTCCTGGATCACCGTTCTCACAGTCTATATAAACTTTTACCGTAACGGTATAATTGTGCGTGGTGCTATTGTTTAGTTTATAGTAGATTTCTCCTCCCACTATATGTGTGGCAGTAGCCGATAGGCCTGCCAAAATAAAAAGGGATAAATAGAGATAACGTATCATAAAAATGGGCAGAATATTAACTGTCTAAAATAGTCAGTTTGAATTTTCTTA
>DNBZ01000126.1 GCA_003484585.1 Bacteroidota bacterium
CAAAAGTGGAAAATCTGAAGGATACTGCGATGTGACCTACTCTCAGTATGTTTTTGACTCACTATATTCCAAGCGATTTTTCAATGCAGAGATAGGCACTACCAAAGAAGATGCTTACGAAAAAGACACCAGCTTCTGGGCTAAAATAAGACCTGTGCCACTAACAGACGAAGAGGCCGCCTACATAGATTACCAAGACAGTATTAAACGATTACGTACAAGCAAAGTATACTTAGACTCTATAGATTCGGTGTTTAATAAAATCACCTTTCTGAAACTAGCTTGGAATGGATTTGGGCATATCAATAGAGAGAAGAAAACACTCTGGAGTTTTGATCCAGCTATAGGGCTTATTAATCCTATCGCCATTGGTGGTTTTAGATTGCGATACGGCCTAAGCTACTACCGTAAATTCGAAAACCGTAAAGCTATTAGAATAGCACCTTCACTGAATTATGGCTTTCGTAACCAAGATATGAAAGGAAATCTTAGTGGCTACTATCTCTATAATCCTAAAAAGCTCTCCTCCGTCTCTGTTGGTATGGGCAGCGATTTTGGGTTTGTAAATAACTTTGCCACGTTTGCAGACATACTAAATCGGAGTAATTTCTTTGTACAAAAATATGTAACAGCAACCCATCGTACAGAGCTTTTTAACGGTTTCTACTCTTGGGCTAATGTGAGACGGACCACAAGATCCGATCTAGGAGATTTTGAATTTAACCCTAGTTTTGACTCAGCTTTTTCTAACAATAATCCGCAGCGTTTTCAGAGTAATGCTATTGTTTTAGCAAGTCTGGGCATCTCTTATACACCCAAACAACTCTATATACAAGAACCCAAAGAAAAGATAGTAATAGGCTCTAAATTCCCTACTTTTCAGCTGTACTATTCACAAGCAGTAGCCGGCGTTTTGGGTTCTAAAGCATCATTCAAAGAATTAGACTTTTCTATAAATCAAAAATTTAACGTCGGCATCTTTGGTCAGTCAGAATACACCGTTTCGTTGGGTGGCTTTTTAGATACCTCTAAGCTTCAAATAATGGACTACCGCTACCAGCGAGGTGGAGACCCTATATTTCTACTGCCGCCTATGTTTGGCTACCAGCTTATTGATAGCACGTTTGCCACATTTGGTGCTGTGCTAGAGACACATTACACCCATCAGTTCAATGGTTTTATCACCAGTAAAATACCGGGGATAAAGCAACTAGGAATAAAAACGATGGTAGGAGGCGGACTACTCGTAGTGCCTGAGCGAGATTACCAATACTCCGAAATATTAGTAGGCATCAATAGGATTTTTAAAATAGGGAAAGACCGCTTTAGATTTGGAGCGTATTACGTAGTAGGCCAGTCCAATACTAGTGGATTTTCATCAGGGTTCAAATTTTCTATAAATCCATATAACCCAGAAACTAATTCTTGGAGTTTCTAGAACATTAAGTCAACCATTTATACTTATTTTGTGGTAATGACCATCTCAGAAGCACAAAAAACCATAGACACGTGGATTACAACCGTAGGTGTACGCTATTTCGACCCACTTACCAATACCGCTATACTTATGGAAGAAGTAGGTGAAGTAGCCAGGATAATGAGCCGTAAGTACGGCGAACAGAGCTACAAAGAGTCTGACAAAGAAGTAGACTTAGGTGATGAAATGGCCGATGTACTCTTTGTTTTAATATGCCTAGCCAATCAAACTGGTATTAATTTAGAACAGGCACTGGTTAAAAATCTGGACAAGAAAACCACTCGAGACGCCACTAGACACAAGGAAAATAAGAAACTACAGTAAAGGCACTATATTTGAAATACCAATAAATATGAAAAAAATACTAACCGTTATACTCACTTTATTTACTACCAGTATATTGGCTCAGACCCAAGCTAAAGTACCTAGAGGGTCCATAGGGATAGGATTACACGTAGCTTGCCCACAGAGCGAACTAAAGGACATAGACTACGATCCTGGCTTTGGAATAAACTTCTCCTATCTCACTAGAGGGTATCCATATAAATCTAAGGTGAATTTTCAGGTGGGAGCCCGAATGGATTTCGCCAATATGCAGTCTAAATCTTTTGATTCTATAGCGATAGCACAGCCAGCCGACGGACCTGCTATAGTAGGAGATGCTAATGTAAAAGCGTCCAACCGTATGTATGGATTTTTTGGTTTAGTTAGATTAAATTGGGGAACCCAGAATGATAAATTCGTTCCTTACGTAGACCTACTGGCTGGACATAGAAACTATAACACATACCAAAACATAACATTAAACGAACCAGAGGATAATCCAGACTATGATAACAGTACATTAACTGATAGAGTAGTGTATACCAATCGTTTTCATTATGGAGCTGGTATTGGTATCAAGTATAATCTAAACTCTAGTATCTCACTAGACGCAGGAATCACCTATACTTTTGGTGAGACTGGTGCGGCACTACCACTTGACGATATAACACGATCAGTAGGCAGTGATGAGATAGATTACACAAACTATGGCACTGTAAAAACAGACATGCTACTTATAAATGCAGGTATTAGAATTAACTTATTTAAGAGATACACCCATAAAAAAAGTTACACTCCTTCTACCACTACAACTCCAACCAATACAAGATATAAAGACACTACTCCTACTAAAACAAGCGACCCAGCTATTCCAAATAAAAATACGCCAAAGGAGACAACTCCTAAGAAGAAGATTCCGATTAAAATAAAACCAAACGGACCCACTAAAGATAAGGATGACAGGAGCTAAAGAACTCTCAGCCAACTATTGGGATAACCGCTATAAGGAGGAACTCACAGGATGGGATATTGGGTATCATAACCCTATACATACCGATTTTATAGAAAAAAACTATCCCAAAGATGCATACATACTGGAGCCAGGAGCTGGTAGTGCGTATGAAGTAGAGTACCTATGGAACAAAGGATATAAAAATGTCTATGCATGCGACTATGCTATAGAAGTAAAGGAAAGATTTCTCAAGAGAGTTCCAGACTTTCCACCAGAGCAGTATATCTCTGGCGATTTCTTTGCTTTAGAAAAGCAATTTGACGTGGTGCTAGAGCAGACATTCTTTTGTGCTATCGATCCTACACTTCGTGCTCAGTACGTAGAGCATATGCATAGTATTCTGAAGCCTAATGGCCGAATATATGGAGTACTCTTTGAAATGGATAAGCCAGAAGGTCCTCCTTTTGGAGGAAACACAAAGGAATACAGCCGTTTATTTTCAGATAAATTTGAAATTTATACGATGAAAAAAAGTACAGAATCTATACCGCAACGCATGGGCTCTGAGTTAATAGTAGAATTAATTAAAAAATTATAGGATTCTTATTGCAAGGTTTGAAATGGGGATTATTTTTGCACCCGCTTACGAAGAGAAACGTTCTTTGAAGTAAGCAACATCAAGCGAAAGTAGCTTCCGCCGCGG
>DNBZ01000332.1 GCA_003484585.1 Bacteroidota bacterium
CCTTTGTACTTTAGATTTTTCACAAAAACTGAACCTGAATCGTAAATAGAATCCGGGAAGGTAATTTGGAAATCTTCAGATGAGAACTGATCACAAGGTAGTTGGATTGCATCTAAGGAGGATTTTCTTTGATAATGCTTAAGTTCTCCAATCCTCTGACCAAATAACTGATTAGACATTATCAAAACGATAAAGGCAAAAAAAGCTTTCATAAAAAAATCCCTAGGTAAAACCGTAGGGATTTTATTTGTACATTTCAACAGCAAATAATATAATTATTCGCCAGTTACTATTGTCGTATGTTTAGAAACAAAAAGACCAGATTTAACCTCATAATCTACAGTAGAAATTTTAGTGATTCCTCCGTTTTCTGCAGCTGTCCTTATTGATAAGTCTCCGCCTAAAACAAACACATTACCAATAACCTTAACTGTGGCCCTTCCTTCTTTCTCTCCAGCAGGATTATCTGTAACCATAGCAGGAAGCCTTGTAGTCACACTACATGCATTTAATGATACGATAAGTAATCCAGCGACAACTATTTTTATAATATTTTTCATATTTTATTATTTTAATTATTTAGACTCAGTACCTGTAACTATTACTTTAACTGTAGAAAACAACCAGTAGTTACTAGACTGCACATCCACCGTAGCTACTTTATCCAGATTCCCGTTTCTTGCAGCCTCTATTACTCCAAAGTTCTTATTAGTTGAATATAAAGCCTGTTCAAGTTGGTTACCTGCTGAAGCACCCAAAATTAAGGTAGTTTTAGATACCCCTACACCATCTCCTATTGCATTATTAGTTACTGCATAAGGTCGAATTGACGTACAAGATGCTAACGAAAGCATAACACCTGCAAAAATTAATGTTTTTAAATTTTTCATAATTATTCTCCTGTTACTGTTGTCTTAACTCCACCAATTATTGCTACTCTAGTTTCTGCAATTCCTACTTTTGAAATTCCGCCATTTTCTTTTGCAGTTTTAAAAGAACTATCCAGTCCCTTAGCAACTCCTGTCTTTGATCCTACCGGGTTATTGGTAACCACAGCAGTGTGTGACGAAATGCAAGAGGAAAATAATCCTGCTACTACAAATGCCACAAAAAGTGTTTTTAGTTTCATATTTTATTTAAATTAAGATTTTAGATTATGTCAAATGTAAGCCAATTATGCTTGCAAACAAATGACAACAAGACTTGGTCAGATTGCAATTCTCTAAAGCACTGTGACTTTAACTTCTCAATAAAGTCATACTAGCTCTTTGGAACACTAAAATTCTAAATGAGTCCTATACGTTCTTAAACTGCTCAAAGAAAGCCCGATTACTCTCCTTACTGGTCTGTACTTCTAAGATAAATGCCCCTTCACTTCCTCTCAGCATATCTATACCTTGAGCAAACTTGCCTACAGTATCTGCAGCGTGGTATTTTAGTCCAAAGTGCTCGGCTAGATTCTCTGCTGTGCGAGACTGAGGAGTAGTTTGGTAGTGCAAAGCCTCTCCCATTTTATCGGGACCACTTATCATTTCAAAAATGCCGCCGGCACCATTATTCAACAGTATTATTTTTAGATTCTGGGGTAGAGATTCATTGTACAATGCATTGATATCATAAAAGAAAGCCACGTCTCCTGTAATCAGATATACGTCTTCTTTGGCGAGCATAGCATTACCCACCGCTGTGCTCGTACTGCCATCTATACCACTAGTGCCTCTATTGCACTGCACTGTAATGTTGCTTATATCACTATTGAGCAAAAATGAAACATACCTAGGTGGCATACTGTTGCTCACGTGCAAAATAGCATTCTTCGGGATTTTGCTGAGTACGTAGTTGATTACACAAAACTCATTATACGTGCTCCACTCTAGCTGGCTAAACCGTTCTTGAAACTCGCGAGTCATATTAAGCCAAGCATTCACATACGCACCTTCACGTTCTCCGTCTACATCATTCTCCGTTTCCTCTACTGGCTGTATCTCTTTAGGGTGAATGATAGTAGGATTAGTCTCAAACATATCTCCCACCTCATAGTAACTGCTAATATGGAAATGATGCTCAGGTTTATGAAACTGCAGAAATCTCTTGAGTCCTTTGGAGATAGCAGTAGTTCCCGTGGTTATTAATACATCGGGTCGCAATACACTTAAGAAATCTATCCCGTTGGGTTTGCTTTGTGCGGAAAACAACATCGCATCCCAATAGTGTACATCACTGGTTTGATTAGATGTGAGGTCACTTAATATCACACTATTATCATCACTAGCTAAGCGAATATCTTCGCCATCATCCATTCCATTAAACATTAGGACCTTTTTTAGATTAAAATCTAAACCGGTATGCTTAGCTATGGACGCGGCACTTATCTCAAAAGTCTTTGATTTTTTTATCTCATTCGCTATTTCTTCTAATCCTTCCGTATTGAAATCATAAAAAGGTTCTCGTATAGGAATATTAATATGAATAGGACCTGCTATCTCAGAGTCCATACACTTTTGAACCCTTTGAGCTATCTCCTTAAATGCGGTTGTATCTTCATAACTATCTGGCGTTTGAAAAGCTGCACGAATGTGATTTTCGTACACCCCTTTTTGGCGAATAGCCTGACCATCCCAAGCGTCTATTTTCTCTGGCGGCCTATCAGCAGTAAGTATAATGAGGGGCACTCTAGCATAAAACGCTTCTGCAATAGCAGGATAATAATTGAGTGCAGCCGTGCCACTAGTACAACTTAATATAACAGGCTGCTTGGTATGCTTAGCCATGCCTAGTGCTACAAAAGCCGCACTACGCTCATCTACTATGCTATGGCAAGACTTACTACTATGGTGCAATGCGTAGATTACCGGGGCATTTCTACTACCCGGCGATATCACGGCATGACTTCCTGGCAAGTGACTTACCAATGTGTTGATACACTGCTGTACATTCATTTACCCCTCAAATGTACAACGGCAATGTGTGTAATAACACACTAGAGTGAATCCTATGTATAGAGAATCCTACTATCAATTTCATATAGCTTCATTAAAAACCGGCCACCTCCAAATCTTTAACTATTTATAAAGATGAAGTTGGAATTCTATCCTAAATTTGCCATTCATTATAAAACAATGGCAATCGAATTAAAAATTCCTTCTGTAGGAGAATCGGTAACTCAAGTAACCATAGCCGCATGGCT
>DNBZ01000039.1 GCA_003484585.1 Bacteroidota bacterium
ATATCATTGATAACATTTCCAGTATGCCCGTTGGCAACAGCATCTGGTTTGATCATAGTAAACGTAATGTTTGACATGTTTTTCTCGATTTACGGCGGCAAAAATAGAATTATCCTATTCTTTTAGCGAGTTTTGTCTCAAAAATAAACACGTGCTAGATACAATAACTCATAATCTCCAAGATTTAAAAAGTCAGTCAGGCAAAATAATCATAACAACCCACTACAAACCTGATGGTGATGCCATGGGTTCTAGCTTAGGTTTATATCTGTATCTTAAGAGTGCAGGTATTGATTCTCAGGTGATTACTCCTACCGACTATGCGGATTTTCTGCATTGGCTACCGGCTAATGATAGTGTGATGGTATACGAAGAGCACAAGGAAAAAGCCAATGAGCTTATAGCAAATGCAGGATATGTTTTCTGTCTAGATTTTAATGCTTTGAGCAGAATAAATGAGATGGGTGAGCATGTAGGAGCTAGCAAGGCAAAAAAAATACTAATAGATCACCACCTAGACCCACAAGATTTCGATGATGAGAGATTCATAGAAATAGGGGCAAGCTCTACGTGTGAGTTGATTTACAAATATGTTCAAACACACTTAGACCCGAGTTTTATGACTAAGGAGATGGGAGAGTGTATCTATACTGGGCTTATTACCGACACAGGGTCATTCAGATTTGCCAGTACCACAAGTACTACCATACGCACGGCTGCAGACCTGATGGATCTCGGTGTAGTACCCGCCAGAATTTACAATAAGCTGTTCGATCAGAATAGACTAAATAGGTTACAACTGCTTGGGTATCTATTATCAGAAAAAATAGAACTGATAGAAGATGGCAAAGTGGCCCTGGCTCACCTCACCGCAGAAGAGGTTAAGAGATTTAATGTAATAACTGGCGATACAGAGGGTTTTGTAAACTACGGACTTAGTATACAAGGGGTGCAAATGAGTGCTCTTATCATAGATAGAGAGTATTTGGTGAAAATGAGTTTTAGAAGTATAGATAAGTTTCCGTGCAATGAGTTTAGTGCGGAGTTTTTTAATGGAGGAGGACATAAGAATGCCGCAGGTGGAGCTAGCAAAGACACATTGGATAACACACTCAATAAGTTTAAAGAAAGCATAAAAACATACAAATCACATTTATGAGAATCGCCTATTACTTCTGTATAATATCGCTTGCGGTACTAACTTCTTGTGGGGAATCACCTTACGAGCAACTAGGGAATATTCAGTACAAGCGTGGGGATAGTGCTTGTGCAGGGGCCAATAAGAATCATTGGCTAATGGATCTAAGAGCTAAAAATGCGGCAGATTCTACATATCTCAATACATTCTCTCTAGGCAGGAAAATAGAAATTCATACTCCGCAAATAGATACCGCTTCAGATCTGTATAAGCTATTATCTACTACTTGTGCAGGAGATAGTATAGAGCTAAAGCTAGATGCTACGGCTTTTTATACTTCGCTTAATGGCAGCGTTCCCTTGAACTTGAAGGGAGAAGAAAACATTACTGTGAAGGTATGGATGCGAGACAAACTATCAGATGTAGAGCACATTGCGTACAAGAAGATTTTTGAAGCTAAGGCAGCAAATGCGTATGTGAAAGAGAATAAATGGAATGCAGTTTACGATACTGCGATGGATGTGTATATCGAACGTTTGAAAAAGAATGAATCAGCTCGCGGTGATTTTAATAAGGTGAAGATTAAGTATGAGATCTCATCTCTAAATGATAGATCGATAGCCAATAGTAAAATAGGGAATCTATTCGTGTATGATAAGAATGACAAAGAGGTAATAACGGGAATAAGTTACTTGGTAGATAGGCTAGCAGTAGGAGAAAGCGGCCGTGTACTAGTGCCCTCTGCACTTGCCTATGGAGAAAACGGAAATGAGAAAGTACCTGGTTATATGCCAGTGATCATAGAAATAGAAGTGGTAGAAAAGATAGAATGAGTAGGGTCAATAAAATATTTGGGACCTGGTCTTCGCTCCGCACCATTTTAGATAAGAAGCATAAAAAATTATATGCCTTAATGGTGGGCATAAGTATTTTTAGTGCGGTTTTAGAAATACTAGGAGTTGCATTACTGCTACACACGGTTTTATCTATTCTCAAACCAGAGTTTATTCAACACAATCTGCTAACTTCTTACTTGTATAATGCTCTAAAACTTGAGAATACGCGGTCGTTTATTTTAGTAATTACCTCATTACTATTTGTGCTGTATACTATAAAGAATGTGATCTTGGTGCAGCTAAATAAACTGCAAGTTCGCTATGCATTTAAGATAACAGATAAACTTTCTGGGAAGCACTACAAGCGAATAGCTGAGCAGGAATTATTATATTTTAAAACTAAAAAATCAGCAGAAATTATCAATGAGTTGATTACAACTACGCTCTCCTTTCCGGAGACTATACTACTGTCTAGCATTATGCTTATTTCGGAACTTTGTGTAATACTCCTTATGCTAGGGGCTATTCTTATCTACAATCCGTATCTATTCCTTTTTACGTTTGTCACTGTGTTTCCTACTGCAGCTCTTTTAATTTATATAAATAGGAAAAGGCTCAGTAAAAAAGGATTAAGATTACACACTATAATACCGCTGATATATGAGAATATAACAGAGTTGACTAACGGTATATCCAATATAAAGCTTTGGAATGGAGCCGACTATTTTTATAAAAGATATTCGAAGTTTAAGAAAGAGTCCTATGCTCTAAAGGAAAATATTTATGTAAACTCTCAGTTTGTTCCTATTCGGATATATGAGGTTATTGCTATTACGGGAATTCTATGCGTAGTGTTATTTGGTATTTTAGGTGATCAGCCTACCTCTGGTATTATATCCTATATATCCATTTATGCTGGAGTTTCGTTCAGACTTTTACCTAGTGTCAATAGAATTATAACCTCTTCTAACTCTCTTTCTACCAATGATTATATGTTAAGTTATTTGGAGAGTAACATAGTTGAAAAACCTAAAGCTAAGAAATTAAGGCCCCTTTACTTTACCGATAATATAGCATTAGACAAAGCGAGTTTTGGATATTCCCCAAATATGAATGTTTTCCAAGATGTCAGTCTGAAAATAGATAAAGGGCAGTTTATAGGCATAGTAGGGTTGAGTGGGTCTGGTAAGTCTACCTTAGTTAATACTATAGCCTCGCTTATTGAACCTACATCGGGTAAATTGAAGCTAGATGACAAGGTGATAGATAGGGAAAATTGCAGTTCATATAGGTTTTTATTCTCCTATGTAAAACAAGATGTCTTTATGCTCAATGCGTCTATCGTAAAGAACATTGCGTTTCTGGATGAGGAACCAGATATAGAAAAGGTGAAAGAATGCATAGCTAAGGTTAATCTGGAAGACTGGGTAGGTACTTTGACTCAAGGTATAGATACGAATGTGGGCGAGCTAGGTGGGCAAATTAGCGGTGGCCAACGACAACGTATTGCAATTGCGAGAGCTCTATATAAGGATGCAAGCATTTTTATCTTTGACGAGGTGACAAATAATCTAGACTCTTACTCTAGAGAGCAAACTTTAAAAGCGATAAGCTTACTAAAAGACGCAGGTAAAACTGCTATTTTTATAACTCATAAAGAGGATGAACTAAAACTATGTGATCGTGTTTATTCATTAGAGAACAAGAAACTTGTTAGCCTTTAATAAACACGTTTTAAGTGTCTCTATGGTGCTGCTTTGTGGTACTCTACAGAGTTGCTTTCAGTTTCGCATGTCAGATAAAAAGCAAAGGAATGAACTGGCTGAGATATCTGAAATTTACAACGTACAACTTGGCGTAAAGGTAGGGGCGGGTCGCAGTATACATTATACTTTGGTGCATAGTGACAGTACCTTGCCATTAGCAATTTTCATACACGGTTCGCCAGGATCTTCTAGTAATTTTATGCAGTTTGCTCAAGATACTACATTACTGGCAAGGTATAATGTGTTGCTTGTAGATAGACCAGGATATGGCTACTCAAGTTTTGGTATTGCTGAAAAGAGTTTAGAACGGCAATCTAAAATATTGCGTGAAGTTGTAAGTCAATTTCCGTATGCCAAAAAGTATCTAGTGGGTCATTCTCTTGGAGGGCCTATTGTGTGTCGCATGGCCATGGACGAGCCCAGTTTGCCTGCAGGGCTGCTTATTATAGCGGGGTCTGTGTCTCCGGATTTAGAGCCGCAAGAAAAATGGCGTAAGCCATTAAGTAGAAAGGCGATTCGATGGTTATTACCTCGCAGCTTTAGAGTGAGTAATGATGAGATATTACCCGCTAAACAGGAACTGATAAATATGGCCCATCTATGGCCAAAAATCACATGTGATGTGCAGATTATACAAGGAGGCCGAGATAAATTGGTGCCCGCAGGCAATGAAGATTATGCAGAGAAAATGCTTGTAAATGCGAAGTCAGTTCGAGTGTATAGACTCCCAGAAGAAAATCATTTTATACCCTTCACTCATCCAGAAATAGTCACAGAAAAGTTACTCCTTTTTTAGTTTTTCTATGCTTGCTTACATCCACTAAAAATCTATCAGCAAGCATAAAAGCACAGGGTATCGCATTTTGGATCTATGGCTAAGGTTAAAAGTAGTGTGGAAACGTCTACCTTTTATGCCTACCGAAAGCTTTACTTGGTATCTATACGTTTCTATACCATTGCTACTGCGTACCTTTTTTACCTTGTAGTCTGAGGTGCTATGCTTTTGGCCAGTGTAGTGTTCATTAGTAGAGTTTAGCAGCGTAAAATATAGTACTTTTCCTCCCTCTTCATTTTCCTTTTCTTCTGTATAGCAGCAGTCTATTGCACTATTATAAGCACCCGTATCTGTCTTAGTAGGCAAGTCTACTATTCCCTGTTCAGAAAAGTTGATAGGCTCATGCATCCCTATAATTTCAAGTGTGTGGTTAGTCATAGCCTAGAGCCATCTTCTTTTTGTAGGTTTAGGGTTATAGGACTATGAAACAGTTTTTTATTCCGTTTATTTTTGCTCATTGTTTTTGTACACTATGGTTCGGTGTGGATAAGGTATTTCTATACCATTTGCCCCAAACTCTTTTTTTACCGAGTAGTATAAATCTGTCTTTAACAAAAAACCATCTTCCTGTGAGTCGGTCCATATATAAGCTCGTAATGTTATAGCAGAGTCTGCCCACGCTACTACTCGCACATCTACCTGAGAATGTTGATCTTTTATATCAGAAGCTGATCGATAGTCTTTACTAAGTTTATGTGCTATTGCTTGTTCTTTTATTATTGCTAAATGCCTGTTGAGAAGCAAATCCTAAGATGGCAGCAAATATTCCAGCACGGGCAAATAGGGTTTTCCCTATATGGTTTACCGAAGGAATAGAATAAATAATAGCAATAATAGCAATAGTGTATATGAGAAAAGATAAGGTATTGTAAAGAAATTTGAGACCAGTTACTTTAGTGTCAGCGTCTGATGGGTCTTTGTACGTCTTACGGATACTTCGGCGTATAGTTGCCTTTCCTATCTGCACTAGAATGTAGGAACTAACGACTATT
>DNBZ01000263.1:0-3857 GCA_003484585.1 Bacteroidota bacterium
CCTTTACAATTTACTTGTAAAAACAACGACACTAAAGCTATAAACGCAGGTGACACAATAATTTTTAATTTTTACGCTATAGACATTGCAGCATCTAAAATAGTTATAGCTCCATCAGCTTTATTATTAATATTAAATAGCGAAATAGCTCCTCAAGCGAACTTCAGTTCTCCGACTTTAAATGTTACAACTCCTACTATTATGGGGAAAAATACCGATATGCGTCTTGGCATAGCGGCTTATGTATTTAACAGAACTGCTCCTCCAGTAGATGCGGACTCTACTGACAATATTTTCTTTAGAGATATGACTTGGGAAAAAAATTATGGTGCATCTGTAGCATCTATAGCTAGCAATCAAGATATCACAGTTTATCCTAATCCTGCTGTTAATGAGATGAACGTGCAAGTATTTGCTGCTCAAGCCAATGCTGTAAGTATAGAACTTATGGACTTAACAGGAAAAGCTGTAGTAAGAAATGATGAGGTAAACATAATCACTCCTAACTCATATAATTTAAATACTGAGGGATTAGAAAACGGGATATACATACTTAAAGTGACCAATGGTGACGAAGTAAGTACTACTAAGGTTACTGTTTCTCACTAAGCTTAGTACAAAACAATTTATTAGAAACCGTCTCGTAATTATATACGAGACGGTTTTTTTATATCAATAAGCTTAAGTTTGCGAGTGCATCTTAGATGCTTAAATTTCAGAAAATGGCAGGACATAGTAAATGGGCTAATATAAAGCATAGAAAAGCCGCTCAAGATAAGAAGCGAGCTAAAGTATGGACTCGTATTATCAAAGAAATCACTATGGCTGCACGAGATAACGGCCCAGATCTAGATAGCAATCCTGCACTGCGACTAGCAGTACTAAATGGCAAAGGAGCTAACCTAGCAAAAGATACTATAGATCGTGCTATTAAAAAAGGTAGTGGAGCAGAAGCCGCCAATCTTCAACGTCATACCTACGAAGGATATGGACCACACGGGATAGCTATATTCTTAGATACTACCACCGAAAATATCAACAGAACAGTAGCCAATATTCGCTCTATTTTTTCTAAAAATAATGGGAGCTTAGGCACTAATGGATCATTGAGTTTCATATTTGATACGAAAGGGGTTTTTGAAATATCGAATGAGACTATACAAGAAATAGACGCTGAAGAGCTGGAGCTAGAATTGATAGAAGGAGGTGCCCAAGAAGTAGAAAAAGAGGAAGAATATATTTCAATTTATACTAGTTTCGAAGATTTCGGAACGATGCAGAGCAAGTTAGGCGAGCTAGGCATAGAAGCTACATCCACTGAGATACAACAAATCCCGAAAACGACCACAACACTTAGTATAGACCAAGCTATGGATGTACTCAAGATCGTAGACAAATTTGAAGAAGACGATGATATACAAGCAGTATATCACAATATGCAATTAACAGACGAGCTAATAGCAAAGCTAGAAACCGAATAACAAAATGAACAAGAGAGATTTACTTGCCCAAAAACTTGCTGAAGCAAAAATGGGCGGAGGACAAAAGAGAATAGATGCTCAACATAGTAAGAACAAACTTACTGCAAGAGAAAGAGTAGACCTTTTACTAGATAAAAGTTCCTTTGAAGAGATAGGAGCTTTAGTAAAGCATAGAAGCACCGACTTTGGTATGGAAAAACTGCATTATCCAGGGGATGGTGTGATTACTGGCTACGGCACCATACACGGCAGGTTAGTTTATGTTTTTTCTCAAGATTTCACTGTTTTTGGCGGTTCGCTATCTGAAACCCACGCAGAAAAAATCTGTAAAATAATGGATATGGCCATGAAGAATGGTGCCCCAGTTATAGGACTAAATGATAGTGGAGGAGCTCGTATACAAGAAGGCGTAGTATCACTTGGGGGATATGCAGATATTTTCTATCGTAATACTCTAGCCAGTGGGGTTATACCTCAGCTGAGTGCTATCATGGGGCCATGTGCAGGCGGTGCTGTTTACTCTCCAGCTATTACAGATTTTATACTCATGGTAGAAGACACAAGTTACATGTTCGTAACAGGTCCTAACGTAGTAAAAACCGTAACCAATGAAGAAGTAACATCTGAAGACCTAGGTGGAGCAAGCGTACACTCAGAAAAAAGTGGGGTAGCTCATCTTACCGCTGCTAATGACCTAGAGGCTATAGAAGACATAAAAAAACTACTTAGCTACATGCCACAAAACTGTGAAGAGCGTGCCCCAAAAACCGAATACAAACTGGGCGATGAATCTAGAGATCAACTAGCGGATGTAGTGCCAGAAAGTGCAAACCAACCTTATGATATACGCGAGGTAGTAAATGGCATTATAGACGAAGATTCATTCTTCGAAATTCACAAAAATTTCGCTCCTAACATAGTAGTAGGCTTTGCACGACTGGCAGGCAGGAGCATAGGTATAATAGCCAATCAACCTGCATACTTGGCTGGAGTACTAGACGTTCCTTCATCTCAAAAGGGAGCTCGTTTTGTTCGCTTCTGCGATTGCTTCAACATTCCTTTGTTAGTACTAGAAGATGTACCTGGATTTTTACCGGGCACAGATCAAGAATGGAATGCTATAATAACCAATGGAGCTAAATTACTCTATGCATTTAGTGAAGCTACGGTACCTAGAATCACGGTGATAACAAGAAAAGCATATGGTGGGGCATACGATGTAATGAATAGCAAGCATATAGGTGCAGACATGAACTTTGCATGGCCAAGTGCAGAAATAGCGGTAATGGGAGCCAAAGGAGCCGCTGAAATAATTTTTAGAAATGAAATAAAAAGTGCAGATGACCCAATAGCAAAGCTAGCAGAGAAAGAAGCCCAATATGCAGAGATATTTGCCAATCCATATAGAGCTGCAGAACGTGGTTTTGTAGACGAGGTTATATTGCCAGAAAATACACGAACCAAACTTATAAAAGCATATGCAATGCTAGAAAACAAGGTAGCCACTCTGCCTAAGAAAAAGCACGGGAATATCCCATTGTAGTACTCCTGATTATAAGGACAGTGTAATTTAATTTATGCAGACACTAGAAATAGGAGCACTTTCTTATTTTTGTGAGAGAATGTCACGTTATACACTAGTATCTTTAATAGCACTTCTTATCCATTTTTCCGCTTGCAATTATGACAATGAGGAAGAACTCTACCCTACGTCATCTTGCGAAACAGTAGATATGTCCTACGCTTCAGACATTACCAATATACTTCAAAACTACTCGTGCTTAAGCTGTCACTCTTCGGTAAGTAATGAGGGCAGTGTAACACTAGAGGGATATGACAATTTAAAAACATGGGTTGACAACGGAGCTCTACTAAAGAGCATGAAACACGACGGAGCCTCTCCTATGCCAAAGAATCAAGCTAAAATGAATCAATGTGACATAGATAAAATAGAAGCATGGATTACTGACGGAGCACCAAATAACTAAAATTATGCAATGAAAAAACCAATTATACTAATCGTCTTATTTCTTATCATAGGATCGGTGCTTTATGCGTACAAAATGTACAATAAACCACACACAGATGTAGTGACAACTGATGCAGCTAAAACAGTATCTGCAGAAGATATTTTCGAGGCATTTGACAATGACGAAGCAGCCGCAATGCTAAAATATGCTGACAAGGTAATTGCACTAGAAGGAATACTCCTCTCCAAAGACTTGTCCAACGAATTAGAACCTCAAATAGTGCTAGACGGCAATGGATACGACGGGTATATCCGATGTGGTTTTAAGCCCGAAATGCTACCGAAAATTATTGCTTTAGGAGAAAATAACCCCATAAGCATAAAAGGAATATGCGTAGGAATGAATG
>DNBZ01000263.1:3866-4068 GCA_003484585.1 Bacteroidota bacterium
ATCTGAAGAGCTCGATTTATTAGCAGACAAAGATGTAGTTTTATCTAATTGCACACTTATTGATTAACAAATAATAGAAATGAAAAAAATAACAATACTTACATTCGCTATTCTAGGTCTAGGACTAGTAGCTTTTACAAATCACGGAGGAGGAATCTACAAAACCAACACAGGAAACATCAATTTCTTTAGCCACACTTCT
>DNBZ01000247.1 GCA_003484585.1 Bacteroidota bacterium
AGTGAAATATTGATGAGCTAAAAGCTTGCCTGCCGTTTGCTCTTGTATGTCGCAAGAGAAAAGTGTAATATCCTTGTTAGACTCTAATATAGCTTTTAGAATACCTGGGGCCCCAGGAGCTCCACCCCCTGTTACTAGAATATTTTTTACAGTTTCCATCTCACTACCTCGAATACTTCAGCTAGATTTGCGTTGATCTGAATGCCTCTATTCAGGGCTAGTCCTTTTATAAATTCTGGATTACTATAGGGTCTATGTGCTTGAGATTTGTAAAGTTTTAAGGCTTCTATCTTTTTATCTATGTGCCTTTGTTCCAGAGTGATGAAGCATGTAGTATTGAACACCAGATTGTTCCATGGCATTTCGTAGCACAAGATACTGCCAAATTTAAAAGCTCTTAATCCTTCTTCTGCTATAGTTTTATGGTCTTGGTGAATATCGTTGAGTGATGGCATGAGCACTAAATCAGGTTGTAGTGTTTCGCGAAGTTTTATAAGGTCGTCGAGTATCTCCTGCCTGTGATAGGTGAATGTACGTACCTCGTAGTCGTGTAATATAAGATGGTCAGATGCTATGCCCAATGAAGCCGTAGCTGCTTTTACTTCAGTAATTAATATGTCTTCTGGAAACTGAGGTAAAACAGACTGTTTGCAAGCAGAAAATGTGGCATAGTATACCTCTTTTCCTTCCTCTACCCACTTGTTTATACTCGCTCCACAACCAAACTCACCATCATCGGTATGTGGTGCTAAAATTAGTATTTTTTGAAAAGAATCACTCATTATTTATTTCGTACAAAGTTATATCTTAGTTGAAGGGATAAGTTAAAAATGGCAATCTTGGCATTTGCATTTCGCTGTATGTGGTAAATTACTTCATTAATTTGAGCGTAACTTTTTTCTATGCACGATGCGTTGAGAGTAGTAGAAAACTTTTTAATAAAATCTTGCTGATCTTTTTCTGCTTTTATCTCATAGTTATCTATCGTTTGATAGAGCATGCTCTCCCTGAGTATAGATAAGCCATTGGTCAAAAAATACTGTAACTGCACTCTTCCTAGTTTATGCATACTATCAGCTAAGGTACTCACCTTGCCTAAATTATTTGAGTAGCACGCCAGCATCCAGTCTCTAAACATCTCTGCATAGTTGTCTTCTACGCTTTCTACGAGCTCTACAGCTTTATTAAAATTCCCTTCTGATAAATAAGCAATTTGTTCTGCTTTTTGCGGATCTAGTGCATACTTGTCTATCAGGAATTCCTGTGTTTCTGCTTCGGTGTACTTTGGTACCTTGATCAGTTGAGTTCTGCTCGTGATAGTAGCTAGCAAAGCATCTGAATTTTCGGCTACTAGTGAGAAGTAGGTTTTTTGAGGAGGTTCTTCTATTAGTTTTAGTAGAGCATTACTCTGTCCTTGTAAGTACTCAGGCATCCAAAGTATGAGTGACTTTGCTTCGCCTTCATAGGATTTTAAGGAAAGTTTAGTCAGGATTTTTCTGACTTCTTTTATATTTAAGTTGGGAGATTTATTCTCATCTTTAGCTGTAATAGCTGCCCAATTAGTAATATTAAAATACTTGTTTTTAGTTACAAGCTCTCTCCATTGTACTATGAAGTCATCAGAAATACCTTCAGCCCCTCCTGTATGAGGAAAAGAATAGTGAACATCTGGATGAGTAAGAGAAGTTATTTTTCTGCAAGAAGAACACTCGCCACACGAATCTGTATCCGATGGATTAGAGCAATACACATATTGGGTAAGTGCAGATGCTAGTGCAAGCTTGCCACTTCCTTCGGGCCCTAAAAATAAAAGGGCATGTGGTAGCCTATTGGCTTTTACACTGGCTATCAGCTTCTTTTTAATGGACTCTAGGCCATAGACTTGCGAAAACTGCATACTTACTTTGCTTGGCTAACGCTCTTAGCTTTAGGTTTGGTGTCCAAAAAAGTATTCTTTACCCAAAAGAATATGCAGATACCTATCAGTAGATAAACTAGCCCACCGAATATAGCAGCTAAGCTAGCCCCTAATGCATAGGTTTTTGGCTCAAACTTGAAGGTGACAGTATGTTGTCCTGCAGGTACTTTTAAGCCTCTCAAAACATAATTAGCTCTAAAGTAATCTACCTTCTCATTGTCAATATATGCGTCCCATCCTTTGTCATAATAGATTTCAGAAAAGATCACATTCCCTTCTGTACTAGAATTAGTAGTGTACTGCAATTCCTCAGGGTGATAAGAGTTTAGCACTACGCTTGCATTACTATCAGATACTGAAGCTGTGCTAATGCGATCAGCAAAAACCTGTTCTACTATTGCTTCCTTTTTAGTATTTAAACTACCAAGGGCTAAAACAGCACTGTCTGCATTTTCTACTATATTTATTTTGTTTACAAACCAAGCATTTCCTAGTGCTTCTGGATTTTGACCATATAGCGGCTGAGCTCCTTGCTCTTGTCTATTTGGGTAGATAAAGTATTTCATGTTCAGCATATTGAGGATGCCGTTATTCATTACTCTCCCATTGGTAAGATCCTCATTCAGCTGCCAATCCCATATATCTTGGTATCTTCTTATCTTCACAGCACTATAGCCGCCTATTGACTTATGAAAATAAGCACATCGATTACTGTTCAGTGGACTTTCTGTTAGGTCTAAAACGCGGTAGTAACTAGTGTCTTGCTTAATATCTAA
Organism: Bacteroidota bacterium; assembly: GCA_003484585.1. Lineage (GTDB taxonomy): Bacteria > Bacteroidota > Bacteroidia > NS11-12g > UBA9320 > UBA9320. The sequence goes on from DNBZ01000247.1 coordinate 2,695, forward strand.
ATCGGCAGAGTACGCAGTGAAAGGAACCGATGAGGTTACTCGTTTCTTAAAATCTTTGTTATCTAAATATCTTTTTCCAACAGTCCATAAATCTGCTAGAATTAGTAATCCTAGAAACAGAACAGCATATTGTGACTTTATTTTTTGCTTGTATGCTAGCCAAAGAATGAGGAGTAAAAGTAGAGCAAAGAGTAAACTTCTAGAACCATCTTTCTTCATGATTTTAAGTCTCTCTTCTACAAGTCTATTTTTTATGTTGTCTATATCTCCTTGAGTTACTTGTGTTCCACGCTGTTGCAGTGCCCTTTGGGCAGTTCTGGTATCACTATCATACACCATCTGGCCTGTAGTCTCGTCATACTTTGGTGTAGAACTAAAGTCATTGAACATAGTCCCTGTGAAGGCCAATAGCACTATTAGTCCTATCCCGATGCCCGCAGTAATGGAGATAGGCTTTATGTTTTCTTTAATATACTTTGGGTTACTCAGTATCTGCTCTACTGCTAGCATAGCCAGTAGGCCTGTACATACTTGCATTATTGCGATCATCATACTAGGCGACCTAAATTTATTGTACAAAGGGAAGTAGTCATACATCCATAAGTTGAACCAGGCAAAATTATTAGTACCCATACTCAGTACAATGGTGAGTAGTATTACAGATAATAGCCACCATTTCTCGCTGCCTTTTACTATGACTAGCCCTAGGAGCATAAGTATAAACATGGTGACACCTAGATACTTGGGGCCGGATGTAGAACCTATCTGTCCGTAATAGAGCTGTAGCTTGTCTGAATCTCCACCACTATAGTTTGGAATAAAAGTAGCTGCGTAGTCTGACCATCCCATACTGTATGAGAAGACATAATCTTTGGTAAGTCCGTCTTTGCTGTCTTCCTGATTATCTGCAGATTTACTTATGGTAAGTTCAGAGGTTCCACGTATGGATTCTTTTGCATATTCATTGACTAAAAGCAGATTAGAACTATTAGCTCCTAAGGCTATCCCTGCTCCAAGTATCGCAAGTCCTGCGGCCTTGGCAAAGTCTAAGATTCTTTTTTCTTTAATATGTTGGAACAGCTGAAAAATGAAAAAGAAG